>JAZDGZ010000218.1:0-7503 GCA_043806375.1 Pseudomonadota bacterium
TGTCATGTTTGTCCGCGCCCTGATGGAATGGGGAAGGAGAAAGCGGGCCCACTGGGCCCCCTCAGAGGACGAACAGTTATATTCCTACCAATCTCACAAGCAAATTCTGAAATCGATCAAGAAAAGGGATGTCGATACGGCTCAACGCCTTATGAAGGATCACATTGAATATATGGGGCGTTTGGGGCAACTGGCGAGATAAGGCCACCCCTACATTCTTGTACGCCTTTGGCGTATTCATCCATGGGGGTGGCCGGCATCCAGGTCATGAGGGTTACGAGGGCATCAAGTTTTAAGTTTATGAAAAGAGATCCCCATGACCAATCCAATCATCGCTCCATTTCAAAGAGCTGAAATATTAACATTTTCACAAAAAGGAGGAGTAAAGATGAGAAAGAAGGGATTCTTAAGATCAACAGGGTGTCTCTGCGTCGTATTGTTTTTGGCTGCGGCCGCCTTCTCCATGGCGATCTCCACTCCTGCCTCTGCGCAGGAGCCCTTTGAGATCTCCATATCGACCCTCCCCGCCGGATTTGCCTCGTACATCATGGGCGTGGCCCTCGCAGAACAGATCAGCAAGAACAGCAAATGGCTGAAGGCCACTGCCATGGAAGGGCGGGGGCCCGCCGAACACATGAAACTCCTGGTGACGAAGCCGGAGAAGAGGACAAACTATCTGTTTTTCAACACCACCTGGGATATATGGGAAGCGAAACAGGAGATAGGCCCTTACAAAGGATTTCGCTTCAATTACGATGAATTCCGTTTTGTCTCCCTCCTAGGCATAGCGGGTAACGGACTTTGCACGGTAGATCCCAAGATAAAGACCCTGAAGGACCTCGAGGGCAAGCGGGTCATCTTTGATTCTGGAAAGGGGAAGGGCCGGCAGATTACCTATGAGGGTGTCCTCAAGGAGGCAGGGGTTGACGCAAACAAGATCAAGTTTCAGTATGCGACCGGAAAGGCGGCGGCCGATGCGCTCAGGGACGGATTGGTCGATGCGGCATACACCGGCCATGTCCTCAAATCCCTCCCCAACATCTACGTGAACAGCCCGTTCCAGGCGGAACTCGTGGCGACCAAGGACACCTATTTCCTCTCCTTTGATCCCAAGTACGCGAAGGCCTACAAACAAAAGAGCGGACACCCCCTCGCCGTGGTCAAGGTCCCGCCCAAGATGCTGGGTCCGATGCAGACCGAGCCCTGCGGTCTCTTGATCAAGCCCCTGGGCTTTGCCGCCCACGTGAGCATGCCCGGTCAGGTGGTCACCGAGATTTTGAGGGTGATTTACGAGAACGCGGAACGGTTCAAGGAGTACACCCCAGCGGGGGCGGTACTCACCAAGGAGACGATGGCCTCCCTGAGCGTTCCCGAGGAGGCATATCACCCGGCGGCCCTGAAGTTCTTTAAGGAAAAAGGGATCAAGATTGGAGGCTTTGACGAGTGAGCGAATCGCTTTCCTAAGATCCGGCGGCAAGACGGTGCGTTTGCTGAAGGGTGGGCAGGACCTCCTTTGCGGAGCCGAGGAGGCGCTGCCCTTCCCTGGCGCCAAAGAGTCTTAGTGCCCGGAGGGGCACGCCAGTTATAGGGACCCGAGGAAGGGGAACAGGTCATGAGAGGCGGGGGTAAACCGTCCTCTGACCCTCGGGATGACGGAACCACGTTCTCCCAAGACAGGATAGGCAACATGGAAAAGGAACAGAAAGAGAGTCACCGAGTCAAGATACCCCTTCTGATGTTGATTGCGGGCCTGGCAATGGCCCTTTATCACATGGCCGCAACACAGGTCTTTCTCCAGCCGGTCAAAGCCCATTTGAACACCCATCTGGGGTTTTGTCTCTTACTCGTCTTCCTGGGCAAATTTGTGACGACCAAAGAATGGTCTCGACGCCTTTGGCCTTTGGCACTCGTCTTGCTGGCGCTGGCCGCCACGGGCTACGTACAGTTTCAGTGGGAGGAGCTGGAAAATCGGGCCTATTTCAATACCCCCCTGGACCTGGTGGTGGGGGTCGTGCTGGTTGTTCTGGTCCTGGAAGCGACCCGTCAGGATTTCGGCATCACGCTTCCCATCCTTACGGTCCTTATGATCTTGTACCCTTTTTTAGCGAAATCCTTTCCCGAGCCGTTTCGCTGCCAGGCCTTGGACCTCGACCAGACCATCTCCAATCTTTCCATCGGCCTAGCAAACGGCATCTACGGGATCGTATTGCCTACCTCCGCCAACTACATCTTTTTGTTCGTCCTCTTTGGGGCGTTGCTCCAGGCAATGGGGGGAACTAGGTTCTTTATGCTGCTGGCCAGGTTGGTGGCAGGGAGGATGCAGGGAGGTCCCGGGATGATGGCCGTGGTGAGCAGTTCTCTCGTGGGGTCCATCACGGGTAGTGCGGCGGCAAATGTGGCCATAACAGGATCGTTTACTATTCCCCTGATGAAGAAGGTAGGCTACCGGCCGGAACACGCAGGCGCCATCGAGGCGGCGGCATCGAATGGGGGTCAGATCATGCCGCCCATCATGGGAATCGTCGCCTTCGGCATGGCCGGCATTACGGGGATCCCCTACCTCACCATCATCACCATGGCGGTGGTTCCTGCCCTGCTCTATTTCTGGGCAACCGGTCTATACGTCTATTTCCGGGCCGGTCATCTCCAGATCAAGGGGATGGAAAAAGAAAAGGTGGATGTGAAGGAGTTATTGCTCACGATGCCCTCCTTCATCGGCCCCTTTGTCGTGATCCTGATCCTCTTGATTAAGGGATACAGCGTCATGTACGTCGCCTTCTGGGCGATCATCAGCTCCATTTTGATCTCTTATTTGAGAAAGAATCGCCCCCCTTTGAGAATGATCATCCAGGGCCTGGTCAGTGGGGCCAGGGCAGGGGCAGGGATAGGGGCCTCCGCCGCCTGCGTGGGGCTCATCATGGCGACCGTGACCATGAGCGGTCTCGGGGTCAAGCTGTCTTCGGGGATACAGGCCTGGAGCGGAGGACATCTTTTCCTCGCCCTGGTCATCATCGCGGGAGTATCCGTGGTCATGGGTTGTGGAGGGCCTTCCCTGACCGCCTATTTCATCGTTTCCATGTTTGCTGCGCCCGCGCTGATGAAGATGGGTGTAGGCTTTGAACAGTCCCATTTCTTCACCATGTTTTTCGCGGTCTTTGCCTTCTTGACCCCTCCCGTGGCGGTTGTCGCCCTCATCGCGTCGAAGCTCGCCGGCGGCTCCTACATAAAGACGGCCATCGAGGCGACCAAGGCGGCGATAGGAGGGTTTATCATTCCCTTCATGTTCGTCTATTGCCCGATCCTGTTGTTACAGCCTCAGGAACCCTGGGCCGCGCTTCAGGGGATCGTTGCGGGTATCCTTTGTCTTTTTGTCCTGGAGGTGGCCTTCGTCGGCTATTATTTTACTTACTGCAGTTTGTCGGAACGGCTCTTGGCCGCCGCAGGGGGCCTCTCTTTGCTGATCTACTTTGTGCTGCAAAGCCAGACCCTATTCCTCGGCGGCCTCATTTTCATCGCAGGACTGACCCTCTTGCAGAGGCACAAGAAAAGATTGCTCAAGATCAAGACCCATCCATGAGCCGGGACGGGCTTGGAAGGGCAGGGAGGCGGCAACATGGGATTCAGGCATGTCTATTTCAATAAGGACGTCTGTGACGGGTGCGGCCGATGCGTGGACGTTTGTATGTGCGATGCCTTTGTGCGAAATCCGGAAAAGGGGAAACCTCCGATCCTCATGTATCCGGAGGAGTGCTGGTTCTGCGGGTCATGCATCACACACTGCCCCCGCAAGGAGGAAGGCGCCATCGAGATCATCACACCCTTCATGATGCGGGGCTCCTTTAAGAGAACGCAGGGGCGTGAGGGAGAGAAAGATGCGAAATAAGATCGTGCGGGTGGAAGCCGATGTCCTGGTCATTGGCGGCGGGCTGGCAGGATGCATGGCCGCCATCAAAGCGGCTGAAAAGGATGGGCTGAAGGTTGTGCTGGTCGATAAGTCCAATACGGTGGGAAGCGGCTGTGCGGCCTCAGGGGTTGACCATGTATGGGCCTACATCCCTCCCATCCATGAGAAGATGGGGTACACCCTGGATGACATGGCCGAAGATCACCGCCTGGGGACCTCCTACGGATTCTTCAGAAGGGACCTTTTCAACCTCGTGGCGGGCACCATGTACGACCGGGTTCTGGACCTGGAGAGGTTCGGGATCACGTTCAGGTACAAGGAGAGCAAGGTTCCGGGCGGATTCAGGATCGTGCCCCAGTTTCACAGCGTGCCCACTTCCTTCAATTTTGACGGAGCCCCCTTGAAATCCGTGCTTACCAGGGAGGCGAAGAAGAGGGGGGTCAAGATCGTCAACCGGGTGCAGATGACGGATCTGATCACCACGGACGGACAGGTTTCCGGGGCGGTGGGTGTTCACGTGCGCAAGGGGGATATCTATTCCTTCAAGACCAAGGCCCTTGTCCTTTCCAGCGGCAGGTCCAATCGTCTTGGGCGAAATCCGACCGGTTTTGACTTCAATACGAGGATTCCCTCTCCCATGAGCGGCGACGGGACATCCATGGCCATGCGGGCCGGTCTCCCCATCATCAACATCGAATTTCTGAGCAACATCCTCGGCCTGGGGCCGTGCGGCAATTACAATCCCAATTACGGCGACCCCCGCAACACGGTCCAGCCGGCCGCTCGCATCATTGACGGCGAGGGAAACGTCGTGGTGCCGAGGACGCATTTCTATGATTGGGAGAAACTTGGAAAGGAAAAATGGAGCGAAGAGATCAGGCGCGGATGGATAGAGGAGAGGAAGCGCTGGCAAGGCGCAAGGGCCGGCCTGACCAAACGGGTGGCTGCCGGGGAGGGCCCATTCTTCCTGGATTTCAGCGAAGGGACCGATGAAGAGATCTCCTATATCGAGTGGTCCATTAGACACGAAGGCAAGGGGACCCAGTTCATGCGTTATTTCAAGGGGGAAGAAGGGGCAGACTTGCGGAAAAATCCCCAGGAATATGGGGGCTTCTGGCCAAGAGAGTTGTCCGGCACGGCGGCCAAGGGCTTGTGGGTGGACAAAGATCTGGAAACAGAAATCCGGAACCTCTTCGGGGCCGGCGATGAGGTCGGCGGTCTGCCCTGGCAGGCCTCGCCGGGCGCCTTTACCCAGGGTTGGCGCGCCCGTGAGATGGCGGCCATGCGGGCGGGAGAGCAGCAAGATTTTCTCGCCCCGGCAGAGGATACCGTAAAGGCAAGGCAGGCGCTCTGCTCCGATATCCTGAATCGGAAAAGGGGATTCCACTGGAAAGAGGTGGAGATCGGGGTCCAGAACCTCATGGATTTCTATTGCGGCGATATCCGCAGCGAGAGGCTTCTCAAAAGGGGATTGGAACGACTGGAAGATGCGAAGGCGGCCCCCCTCAAGGCAGAAAACCCCCACGAACTGGGGCGATGTCTGGACGTGAAATCGATCATAGACAATGCGGAAATGGTCCTGAGGTCGTCGCTGGAGAGGAGGGAGAGCAGACCCGGCCCGCTCGGCTTTGTGAGGGCCGACTTCCCGGAACAGGACGACGAAAACTGGCTGGTCTTTTCGGCCATTCGCAAGCTGGAGGACGGGAGCTTCGAATTCTCCAAGTTGCCAGTCGATCATTGAATCAAAAAAGGAAAAGACGAATCCAAGCATCAAAGTTTGACGTCGAAAAAACAAGCCGATAGGTTCCAAGGAACCGTCAAGAGGCGCAAAGAAAAGGGTCCGGCATGAAATGGAATGAGGTCTTGAAGACAAGGGGACTGATCGAGTGGCCCTACCCGGTAAGGTATGGGGAGGAGACAGAGGTCGAGTCAGAGGTCCTCGTGCTCGGCGGCGGCATTGCCGGGTGCTGGGCAGCGATCAGCGCCGCCCGCAGGGGACTGAAGGTCGCACTGGTCGAAAAGGGGGCCACCATCAAGAGCGGTTCGGGCGGATCGGGGTGTGATCACTGGTTGAATACGCCCCACCCCGGTTCCCCGGTGAGCGCAGAAGAGGTGGTGGAATGGGAGCTTGCAATGACGGGCGGCTATACGAATGCCCTCTCAAGGTATATCGCCGCCAGGGAGAGTTTTGAAACCCTGCTCGAATTGGAGAAGATGGGGGGGAAGATCCGTGATTCGGGCGACCAATTCAAGGGGGCCCCCTTCAGGGATGAGAAGACCAAGTTCCTCTTCGCATACGATTATGAGAGCAAGATCCATTTTCGCGTATGGGGAAGCACCTTCAAGGTCTCCCTCCACAAGGAATGCAAGCGGCTGGGCGTCAAAATCTTCGACAGGGTCATGGCCACAGACCTTCTTACCGAAGAGGGACGGGCGGGCGGCAGGGTTGTGGGCGCCACAGGGTTCCACTGCAGGACCGGGGAGTTTTTCGTCTTCAAGGCCAAGGCGGTGATCGACTGTATGTCGAGGCATCAAAGGAATTGGTGCTTTTCCACAGAAATAAGGAGCATGGCGAATTTCCGGCCCACCCAGATCGTGGGCGACGGCCATGCCATGGCATGGAGGGCAGGCGCGGAGTTCGCCATGATGGAAAAATCCCTGCCTACCTCCTTTGCAAGCGCCAACGTCCATTTCCCTTACGGCCACGGGAATGCGATCAACACCTGGGTTCCCTGCACCATCGTGGATGCCCGGGGAAAGGAGGTTCCCTGGGTGGATAGGGACGGGAAGATCCTTGACTCCGTCCATGAGAGGACCAGACCGGCTGAGGGCCAGAAATTCATGGGAGAAAGGACCTTCGCGTACGAACACAAGAGGCCTGAACTGATTCCTGATCTGCTTGATCGGGTAAAGAAGGGAGAGTTTGTTTTGCCTCTGTATGCGGATCTTTCCAGGATGCCGGAGCATGAGAGAAAGGCTGTCTGGGGTCTTATGGTCGGGGAGGAAGGCAAGACCAAGATTCCCGTATACACGGGCTATACGGAGGGGGGGTTTGATCCTGCCCTGGATCTTCTTCAGAGCTATATGTTGCTGGGGAGCGACCCCATGAGAGGGAGCGTTCGTCCCCAGGACAGGACAGGCGGAGAGATCGGCGATGCGGGAGGCCTGGTCACCGATTGGAATCAGATGACCAATCTGGAAGGGTTCTTTGCCGCAGGGGATGCGCTTTTCGCGGCCAACTATCACTATCATGCCGCTGCCACGGGCAGATATGCCGGCAGGAAGGCTGCAGAATATGCGCTCAAGGGCCCTGCCCTGCCCGTGTCACGCAGCCAGGTGGAGGTGGAAAAAGAGCGGGTCTACGAACCTTTGAAAGGGAGCGGCGATATTGAGTGGAAGGAGTTGAACGCCGCCGCGTGCAGGGTCATGCAGGACTACTGCGGCGAATTCAAGAATGAAGAACTTCTGAAGATCGGACTCCTCTGGCTTAGGGACCTGAGGAGCAATGAGGGGCCTCGGGTGTCGGTCGATACGCCCCACAAGCTCATGCGCACCCTGGAGGTCTACAATATTCTGACCTGCGACGAGATGATCATCCA
>JAZDGZ010000219.1:0-5003 GCA_043806375.1 Pseudomonadota bacterium
CATCACAACCATCAGCCCGGCCGTCAAGCCGCTGACAGGCCACGATCCGTCGGAGATGATCGGACGGCCCTTGTCGGATTTTGTCTATGAAGAAGACATCCCGCGAATGAAGAGGCAGTTTGCAAGGCTCAAGTCCCAGGCTCGCCGGCAAGGGGGGGAATACAGAATTCTCGATAAATCCCGCATTGTCAAATGGATACGCGCCTCTGAAAGGCCCGTCTTTGAAAAGAACCGCGTCATTGGCTCGCGGGGTGTGGCGACCGATATTACAAAACAAAAGTGGGCGGAAGAGCGATTGCACCTTCTTTCCGAGGCCGTCCGTCAGAGCAGCGAAGGCATATCCCTGTCCGATCTTGAGGGAACTCTCCTCTTCATAAACAAGGCCTTTGCAGAGATGCACGGTTACAAGCCGGAACAACTGATCGGGAAGCACGTTTCTATCTTCCACACCCGTGACCAGATGTCAGCCATTGAAGAAGCCGAGCAGCAGGTTCGCAAGACCGGCAGGTTCGCGGGTGAAATCTCGCGCATTCGGCGGGACGGCACGCCTTTCCTAGGGCTGATGCACAATTCCCTCCTTCGCGGGACGAGCGGAAGGCCCATCGGCGTCATGTCACTGCTTCTGGATATCTCGGATCTTAAGAAGGCCGAAGAGGCCTTGCGGGAAAACCAGGCCGATCTGGAGAGGCGGGTCGATGAGCGGACGGCCGAGTTGGTCAAGGTCAAAGAAGACCTGACCTCCGAGCTAAAGAGACGGCAGGAGACGATGAGTCATCTGGTCATCTATCGGAACCGGCTCCGCTCCTTGGCTTCCGAGCTTGCGCTTACAGAGGAGAGGGAGCGGCGTCGGATTGCAACCTACCTTCATGACAAGATGGGCCATGAATTGGCCATGGCCAAAATCAGGTTAGAGAACCTGAGGGACGGGATGGATTTTACCCCTTTTGCCGCATCGATGGATGAGATTTCCGCAATGGTCAAGTCCGCGATCCAAGACGTGAGATCCCTCACTTTCGAACTGAGCCCGCCGGTCCTTCACGAGCTTGGCTTTGAGCCGGCTTTGGACTGGCTGGCCGAACAATTTCAAAAGACGAACAGTATATCCTGCACCCTGGAATGTGACCACCAGCGCAAGCCCTTGAGTGAGGATGTGTCCATTTTTGTTTTTCAGTCCGTACGAGAGTTGCTTGTCAACATTGTCAAACACGCCAAAGCTTCAAACGCAAAGATAGGCATTAAGAGAGATGGGAATCAAATTATCATCAAGGTCGAAGACGACGGCGTTGGTTTCGATCAAGCCAAGGTGGGGCAGTATTTTCTGGAAAAAGGGGGATTCGGCCTTTTCAGCATCCGGGAGCGGTTTGAGTCCATCGGGGGAAGGATGAATATTGAATCACGCCCCGGTCAAGGATGTTGCGTCACCCTTCAGGCGCCCTTGTCGACGTCGGCCTGACCACGAAAGGTGTTGTGCTATGAGCATCAAGATTATTCTGGCGGACGATCACAAGATAACGCGAGAAGGCCTTGCCACCATGCTCAATTACCAGGCAGACATGGAGGTGATCGGGGAGGCTGAGACCGGGCGGAGCGCCGTCAAATTGGCAAAGGAACTGGCACCCGACGTTGTCGTCATGGACATCACCATGCCCGATTTGAACGGCATCGAGGCTACCCGGAGGATCTGCTCCGAGGCCAAGAAGACCAGGGTCATCGGGCTTTCCATGCATTCAGACAAGCGGTTTGTGAAGGGGATGTTTGAGGCGGGGGCCTCCGGGTATCTGCTCAAGGACTGCGCCTTTGAGGAGTTGGCGCGGGCCGTTCGCGCCGTGGCCGAGGGCCAGGCCTATTTGAGCCCTGCCATAACGAGTCTGGTGCTTGGGGAATTTCTGAAACAACCTGCGGCCGGTGCGTTCTCAAAAATCTCCCTTTTGACCCCAAGAGAAAGAGAAATCCTTCAGCTTATTGCCGAGGGCATAAGCACAAAGTTTATGGCTCATGACCTGGGCCTCAGCGTGAAGACCGTTGAGACCCACCGCAGGCGGATCATGGAAAAACTGGGCATTCACAATGTGGCAGAACTGACCAAATTTGCCATTAGAGAGGGGCTCACCTCGCTGGATATTTGACGAAAAATCCCCCTCCCTTTCTTGATGTGGCCCCATTTTTTTTGGCTGATCCGGCAAAGGCTTCACCACAGAGGCGCAGAGGACACGGAGAGGAAGATCTATTTCTTCGTCGATCGGGAGATCCGCCGTCGCTGAAGCTATGGCGGGACAGGTACCGATAGACGAAAATAATCATGGTCGCCTCTCAGGAGGAGTCCGGAGTCTTGGGGACTGGCAAGAGGATTTGTCTATGACAGATCAATATGTAGAAGTTTTTTGGGAGACTGTTTTTGTTTCTCGGCATCTCCCGAGAAACAAAAAGTTCTCTCTGTGTCCTCTGTGTCTCTGTGGTGAACCCGCCAGACTGATGGCGGGTGAAATTTTTATTTTTGAGAGGCCCTTCATGGGCAGATCGCTTCAGGTTGACAAAGCCAGGAGCCCATGCTAATGGATTGATGGTGTAAGAAACTTGGGCAGGGAAAGGAGAGAGTCAATGTCTGATCTATTGCAAGTAACCGATGAAACCTTTGAGTCCGAAATCATGAAATCCGATATACCGGCTGTGGTGGATTTCTGGGCAGAGTGGTGCGGTCCCTGCCGAATGGTGGGTCCTATCGTGGAGGAACTGGCTGCGGCATATAAGGGCAAGATTAAGGTGGCCAAGATGGATGTGGACAAGAACCGGGAGACGCCGGCCAAGTTCGGCATCAGGAACATCCCTACCATTATTCTCTTCAAGGGGGGAGAGGTCGCCCAAACGATCATCGGTGCCCAGCCCAAGAGTTATATCGAAGGGGAATTCAAGAAGCTTCTGTGAAAGTGCCTAAAGTGAGCTAGAGTGTCTAAAATGGAAAAATTACAATCACGAAGGCACGAAAGAAAGAATGAAAGAGAAAGGTTCTTTAGTTCATTTCGCGTTTTTTACGTGTTTTTTAAGTTTCGTGTCTTCGTGGGAAGAGTATTTTTTTGCTCTGTGTAGTCTGTGAACTCTGTGAGAGACCGGCTTTCTCAGAATGGAATGTGACATGTATGATGTCATTATCATAGGGGGTGGTCCCGCGGGTCTGACGGCAGGCCTTTATAACGCCAGGGCGCGTCTCAATGTATTGCTCCTGGAACGGCTTGCCCCGGGAGGACAGGTCCTGACCACTGACTGGGTCGAAAATTACCCGGGGTTTCCTGATGGAATCTCCGGATTCGAACTGATGGATAAAATGAAGGCCCAGGCTGAGAAATTCGGCCTGCTGATCCAGAGCGAAGAAGTGACCAAGCTTGAGTTCTCTAAGGGGAAAAAGATCGTTCATACCGGTAGCGGCCAAATGGAGGCGAGGGCGATCATTCTGGCCTGCGGGGCGACGTGGAAAAAGTTGGGGATCGAGGGAGAGGAAAAGCTGATCGGGAAAGGGGTTTCTTTCTGCGCTACCTGCGATGGGCCCTTTTACCGGGATCAGGAGGTTGCCGTGATAGGTGGTGGGGATACGGCCGTAGAGGAGGCCGTTTTCTTGACCCGCTTTGTCAGCAAGATCCACCTCGTTCACCGGAGAGACGAACTGAGGGCCACCAAGCTTCTCCAGGAACGGGTCATGGCCGAGGAAAAGATAGAGATCATGTGGGATACGATCCCGCTTAAGATCATTGGCGAGAACGGCGTCGAAGGAATTGAACTGAAAAACCTTCAGAGCGGCGAGGTGAGCCAGAGAGAGGTCAAGGGCGTTTTCGTCTTTATCGGCACCATACCCAACACGGAAATCGTGAAGGGATTGATTGCACTGGATAAAAACGGTTTTATCATTACGGATAACAACATGGAGACCTCAGTCCCCGGCGTCTTTGCCGCGGGCGATATCCGTTCCAAGCTTTTCCGTCAGATCGCGACGGCCGTGGGAGAGGGCGCTGCCGCCTCTTTCTCGGCGGAGAAATACCTGGAAGACCTGGGTTCACATTGAAGCCGGCAGATTTTTCCGATGGGTTTCGCAAACTCAACCCATCCTACTTTGCTGGGTTCACATTGAAGCCGGAATGATTATCTCTCACAGAGTTCGCAGAGCCTCAGAGGGTTTAACTAACAAAGAAAAAGATAAAGAATCCCCGTGATCTCTGCGGGCTCTAGCGCCGACAGGCGCGGGCGAGAGCAAAAAATTGACTATTTGAACTCGAGTAACAATTTCGGTAAGACAGGGGAGCAAGAAGGGGATGCGTAAGACGAATTGGATCGTAGGGGCCTTGCTCATTGGGGCGATGTTGCTCTTTCTCCTGAACGGCTGTGCCCTATCCACCTTTTTTTTCGGCCAAGAGGAGGAGAAGAGTCCTTCGGAACTCATGAGCGAAGGCACGGATAACCTGGAGAGGGGATATTACAAGGCGGCGGTTGAGGCCTTCCAGAAGGTCAAGGACCGCTACCCCTACAGCAAACATGCCCTCCTGGCAGAACTCAAGGTGGGGGACGCCCTGTATCAGGCCCGGGAGTACGACCAGGCCTACGCCGCCTACAACGATTTTGAAAAACTACACCCAAAGCACCAGAGGATCCCTTACGTGATCTACCAGAAAGGGGTATGCCATTTCGATCAAATAAAGACTATCGACAGGGAACAGTCGCATACCCTGAAAGCCAAGGAGGAATTTGAAAGGTTGATCGGTCGGTTTCCGAAAGACGAGTATGCCAACAGGGCGCGAAAAAATCTGAGAAAGTGCCTCATTTCCCTGGCGGAGTATGAACTCTACGTGGGCCGGTTCTATTACAAGAAAGGCGAATACAGGGCTGCCCTGGGCAGGTTTACCTATATTATTCAGAATTACCCTGACACGGGGCAGTACAATGAGGCGATAGAATACATCAGTAAGTGCAAGGAAAAACTCTCCAACCAAAAGCCGGAAAAAGACGCGGAGGGGTAGCAT
>JAZDGZ010000220.1:0-5131 GCA_043806375.1 Pseudomonadota bacterium
CAGACCCCCTTCCAATCCGTCCCCGCCGGCAGTGCGCCGTTCTATAGCGTCTATGAATGCGCCGACGGTGAATGGATCCAGTTGGGATGTGTGCACCAGGGGTTCATTAATACCGCTGTCGGGGTCCTGGGAATCAAACAGATGCTCGAAGATCCGAAATATGGCCGCGGGCTGTTCCCTAAAACCCCCGAGGTGGATCAAGAGGCCCGCGCCATGATCGCACAGGTGATACGGACCAAGCCTTACCATGAATGGAAAAGGATTTTAGAGGCGGCTGATGTCCCCTCTGCCCGGGTATGTACTTCCGAGGAGGGCATTGACGACCCGCAGGTCCAGGCCAATGGCATGGTCGTCGAGCTTAAGGATCCCGAGGTCGGTCTCATGGCGCAGATGGGTGTGCCCATCGCGCTTTCGGGGACTCCCGGCAAAGTCAAAGGTCCGCGGATGCTCCCCGGCGCCCAACCCGATGGCCTGACAGCGGTAGAATCGGATGCCCCCTCGTCATTCGGGAGCCCGCAACGGCCAACAGGCCCCCTGGACCCGCCGCTCAAAGGCTTCAGGGTGCTGGAGATCACCAACCTGATCGCCGGGCCGACCACGGGGCGATTGCTGGCGGACCTCGGCGCCGATGTCATCAAGATGGAACCCCTGGAGGGCGAGATGGCGCGGCCTCTCGGCCGGACCTACTTTTTCAGTCTGAACCTGAACAAGCGCTCTCTGTCGGTCGACACCCGAACGCCGGAAGGCAAGGAGATCGCGCAAAAAGTAGCAGCCACGGCGGACGTCCTCCTGGCGAACCTCCGTCCGCACTCCACCGAGCGCATTGGCCTTGGACAACAGTTCAACCCCCGTCTGATCGAGACCCATGTGACCGGATTCGGCTGGAGCGGTCCGTACGCCGAGCGGCCGGGGATCGATCCCCTGGCGCAGGCGCTCATGGGCCTGTCGCGCGCCCAGGGAGGGCAGAATCCGCCGGTGTTTTATGCACAGCTTGCCCCCACCGACTACACAGCCGGGGCCATGGGAGCGCTGGGGACCGTTCTTGCCCTGTTCGCCAGGGAGCGCACGGGCGTCGCGCAGCGCGTCGACACCAACCTGCTCAACGGCGCGATCATCCTCAGTTCGGAGTGGTTCACGCGGTACCAGGGCAAACCACAGCGCCCACTTGCAGATAAGGGACAGTACGGTCTCGACGCGTGTCACCGGCTGTACAAGGTCAGCGACGGCTGGCTCTATGTGGTGGCGGAAACGCCGGAGGAACGCCGTGCCCTCTGCCAGGTCCTCGACTGCGAGGATCTCCCTATCCAATTCTCCGACGCGCCGGCCGCTTGCCATCCTGCCGACACGCCGCTGGCCCATGCCCTTGCCCAACGCTTTGCCGGCGTGCGCCTGGAAGAGTGTCTGACGCGCCTGAAGGCGGCGGGTGTCCCGTGTGCGCCGGCCGTTGCAGGAGACAGCGAAAACTTCCTCAACGATCCGCAAGCCGTTGCCAATGACATGGTCTTGACCTTCCGGCACCCTGTCGTGGGACAGACGCGCGTGGGCCGGCACTATATTCGGTTCGGCAATACCAGCGTCCTCAAAGGCCGGCCGTCCCCGGTGTGCGGCGAGCATACGCGCGAGATACTTCAGGATATCGGCTTCGCCGAGAGCGCGATCGCTGAGCTGTATACCAAGAGGGTGGTGAGAACTCAGGAAGCGGACGCCGAAGGCGTGCAAACCAGATGAAAGGCTTCTTCATCATGGTGTGTGATTGATGTGGATAGGGGAAGGCCATGAGGCCTTCCCCTATCCCGATTCCATTCTGGCGCTCCTTAATGATTTTGGACAACCTTAATTGATATTGCTGAGGCCGAGCTTCTTGATCAGGGCTCCCATCTCCTGCCGGTGTCCCTTCAGCCACACGGCGAACTCCTTCCCGGGAGTGAATCTCGGGTAACATCCGAGGGTGTTCAACGCTTTGATGAAGTCTGGATCTTCAGAGATTTGTTTATATAGAGACTCAATCTTGGCTATCACAGACGGAGGGGTTCCCTTGTAGACAAATAGACCGTACCAGGCCGTCATGTCGAAATTCCAGCCTTTGTCACTGGGGATGGGCACGTTGGGAAACTCTTTGACCCTGCGGTTCCCCATCATTATCAGAGGAACAAGTTCCCCCCGCTGCACATGGGAAAGGACCCCGCCGGTCGTGGACAGTGTCACCGGTATATGACCACCGGCTGTGGCGAGGTTCGACAGGACTTCGCCCTTGAAGGGGACGATGGGGATATCGACTCCTATCGCATTGGCAAAAGCCTCAAAGACGAGCCGTCCGCTGGAAGTGGTCCCCGCCACGGCACATTTGAGCTTCCCAGGCTCTTTCTTGGCGGCCGCGATAAGATCCTCAATCGTTTTCAATCCGGAATTGGATGAGACTAAAACGACCAATTCGTCATCGCCCACCCCGCATACCGGGATGAAATCATTCTCCATGTCAAAGGTCATTTTCTCAATAAAAGCGGCATTGACCATATCACCCATCCGCCCGAAATGGATCGTGTATCCATCCGGCTTGGCCGAGGCCAAATACTGAAGGCCCACCAGTCCTCCCGCACCGGGCTTCGGCATCACGATGATCGGCTGGCCGAAGTATTTTTTGCCCACCGCGGCGATGGCCCGGCAGGTCAGATCCGAGCCCCCTCCCGCGGCCCAGACATGAGTCATGGTCACCGGCTTGTTGGGGTACGGTTCCTGCGCCGCCAGATTCGAGGCGGCAATGCCCATGATACAGAGAACCAAGAGTGTAACTTCGACGAGTCTTTTCATGAATTCTCCTCTCTAATTGATCTCCGTTTAATCCGGAAGCTTGAAATAATGAACCGCTCAAAGCGGTTAAATCAGAGCCTCCTGAAAGGGGCTCTCCCTCAAACGCACCTATCCGATCCAGACTTCGTACGGCTTAGACCCTCAACCTCGATTATCCCTTATTTCCTGCGCTGTAAACTTTGAGCGGTTCACAGCCAGGCGGTTTTCTTATATTCCGTATTCCCGGAATTGTCAAACCCCGTAAGTCCCCCGGCATAGCCGGGAGCCGGGGAGAGGGGTAGATTGGACCGAACCTCGCTCTCTTCTTTACAGCCCCTCGTCCAGAGGGAGCGCCTCCCCCTGCACCTCCCGGGTGCCATAAGGTTACAGACTGCCTAATGTTTGTTTTTTCTCCGTTACAGCCTGGCTTCCCGACGGTGTTACATTTCTCTAATCACTTGAATAGGCCTGGTTGCATGATCTCCTGGAGCCGAATCCGGTGAAGTTCAAAATCCTTGTCGCTCACCCCAGAGGTCAGATCCAGCATTTCCCCAAAGCGTAGAGTCACACGCGCAAAGGGCTTCGGCAGCATAAAATGATCCCAGCTGTTAAAATACCAGGCCCGGTCGGACATTGCGTAAACTGGAACGACGACAGCCCCGGTGGCTCGGGCCAGGCTGACCACCCCCGCCTTGATAATCCCGGCGGGCCCCCTTGGCCCATCCACGACGTGAGCGGCAAGACCCGAGTGTTTTAGGCAACCAACCATCTCTTTGAGGGCTCGGCCCCCATCTCGTGAAGAGGATCCCCGTACTGCATGCCAGCCGGATTTCTCGGCAATGCCTGCGATGATGTCGCCGTCTCTGCTCCGGCTGATCATCAGGGAGGGGTGATAGGCAGCATAGGTCTTGAAGTGGCGGATGGCCGCGAAAAACTGCTGGTGCCAGCAACACAGCAGAACCCGGCCGCCATTCTTCAGATACTCCAGCCAGGGCTTATCGTTTTCGACGTGAAGGCGGAAGGTCCAACTGTAGGCACGGATGAGGTGATAATAAGAGCCTTGAATCTTGCCAGTCAGCAAATATCGATATTCTTTCAAGAACGGGGCCTCGCACTTCAATACGCTTGTGTTGATTACTGAGCCGCCGACGAGGCGGCACTTTCTGTTGGAAAACCTTCGTACGCTGCAACAAGCCTGCCCCTGCGAAAGCAGGGGCAGGGTGAAGCTTGAACGCAGCATCCGGACTTTTTACGAAGCCGTCAATCCTCGCATTCCAGGGTAATCTTTTCCACCTTGTTCAGATCCTTTTCGTAAAAGAAGGATCCGGCAAAAAACAGCAGGGCCGAGACCAGAAGGAAAATCGGCAGAATAGACATAGCCGCCTTGATGCCATTGGCATCGGAAATCGCTCCGATCACGATTGGGGCCAGGGACGCCCCGAAGAGATTCTGAACGACGACGCAAACGGAGTAGGAGATAGCCCGAAGTCCGGGGTGGATCACCTCCTGGGTGACGGTGATGGCCGCCGGGGCAAACGCGCTGGCCAAGACGCCCATGAGCAGGAGCATCATGTACTGTGCCTTTCCCCCCAGGAAGGAAAAAGCAGCAAACAGGACGATGGCATTCAGGGCTGTCGTCATCGCAGGAAACAGCAATCGTGCGCTCATCCGCTTCTTAAACCACAAATCGGCCAACCATCCCCCCAAGGGGAGGCCAATGATGGCCAGCAACATAAGCAGACCCGTTTTCATGCCCGCCTGGCTTATGGGGATGCCTTCCACGCGGTGAAAACAGGTGGGAAGCCAGGTGATAATGGCATTGTTGGCGAAGATGCACCCGATAAATCCGAGATTGGTCAGAATCAGGGAGGGGGCATGGAGGAACGCGCGAAAGATATCCATCTTGCTCATCTTGACCCGGCTCCGGCCGGTATCGCAGGAATCCACCGTTTTGACCAGCTTCACCGTCTTATAGTCCTTGACGAAGAAAAAAAGGATGGCGACGAGCGCCCCGGGAAGGGCCACCAGGCCGAAGGCATGCCGCCACCCCCAATGTTGGGCCACGAAGCCGCCGACACCGATGCCGACGGCGATGCCGAGGGGAATGGAGATATTCCAGAGACCAAGCATGCGGGAACGGTTTTCCGGGGGAAACAGACCCGAGAGCATGGCCGTGCCGGCGGGGGCATACCCGGCCTCCCCGATGCCGATGCCGGTGCGGGCCATAAGCAACTGGGGGAAGCTCTTGGTGAAGGCGCAGGCTACCGTAGCGGCCGTCCAGAGAAGGGCCATGATGCCGATGGTCTTTTTCCGGCTCCAGCGGTCCACGAGGATCGAGACGGGA
>JAZDGZ010000221.1:0-5383 GCA_043806375.1 Pseudomonadota bacterium
ATTGATTTGGTTGCCGCCTCCGTGGTGATCCATTATGATCGGTGGTGGAATGCGGCCAGGGAAGATCAGGCCACGGACAGGGTGCACAGGATCGGCCAGAAACGGGGCGTTCACGTCTTTAAACTGGTTACGGAGGGGACGATGGAGGAAAAGGTCTCGGCCATCATTCAAAGGAAAAGGCGATTGATGAACAGCATCGTCAAGGAGGATGATCCCGGTTTGCTCAAGACCTTTACCAGGGAGGAATTGATCGACATGCTGGGGTTGCCCCCAGTGTGGTCTCCGAAAGCTCCGTAGTCCGCTTATTTGACAGTGGAGACCTTGTGTCAGAAATGATTTGACAGATTTACTCTGGTTTTTCTAAATGCTCCCGCCGGCGCCGCCCGAGGCCAAATCTTTTCAATGATGCCCTTCCATCAGCCCATGGCCAGAAAGGTCTTCGGGTCAAGCTTCACGTAGGAATCCGCCGCAACTTGATTTTGGTGGTCCTTTAGGAGCTTCAGCAGGACGGCCGACTGAGTGGGTTCCAGCTGCATGATGATGCTGAACAGCTCATCCAGCTCGTTGCACGGATAGGGGATGCCCCTTTCGTTGACCTCAGGGATGTGCCTGTGCGAGAGGGCCGAAAACCATACCTCCACCTGAGAAGCCCGGGCGATTTCCTGAAATCCCTGAAACACTTCTTTTCCTGCCTTCGTGAAATTGAGGCCGTCCACGACGAGAGCATCCGGGACATAACCGATCTTATCTGCCAGGTTCTTCAGGTTCTCCTGGAGACGGTTGATCTGGAAGCTCTGGTTTAGGTAGGCGAGAATCATCCTGTTTCCCTCGATGAGGGTCTTCGTTTCCTGCTCGTTCTTGATCCCTGCGGCGTTCACAAGATCAGAGAAAATGACTTGATAGTAGGCGGTGATTTTTTCCGGCGAATCTTCGAGTGAAATATGGACCAGTTTTTCCCCGCGCAACAGCTTGTGGAGGGCGATATGGATCAGACAGGCCGTTTTGCCGACGCCTGCTCGGGCTATGAGCACCCCGAGATTTCCTCGGCCCAGCCCTTTTTGGGAAGACTTTTCAAGGAGACTTAACGGACCGGCTTTTGTGAAATCGATGGTCATTTCTTACCCCCCTTTTTTCTTTCAGCCATTTTTGTCTTGAGTTCCTCTGCTATGGATTCCGGCACCTTGGAGTATCTTGAAAACTCCATGGTGAATTCCGCCTTACCCTGCGTGAGCGAGCGCAGAGTGGTGGCGTAGCCGAACATATCTGCCAGGGGGACCTCCGCTTCAATAGTTGTGAAGACCCCGTCTTCTGCAGAACTGACGATCAACCCCCTGCGCTGATTGATGGATGCCATGACGTTTCCCTGAAATTCCGAGGGAGATTCAACCGATACTTTCATGATGGGCTCGAGTATGATGGGTTTGGCCTTGAGGTAGGCCTGCTTAAAGGCGCCGATAGCCGCCTGCCTGAAAGCCATTTCGGAAGAGTCGACGGAATGAGATTGGCCGTCATTGACCGTCACTCGGACCCCAAGAACCGGAAAGCCCAACAGAAGGCCCTTTTCAAGGCAGGATACAAAGCCCTTCTCCACTGCCGGCATGAATTCCGTGGGGATCGAGCCGCCCTTCACCTGGTTTGAAAATTCAAAGGGACCTTCCACGGGATCGATAAAACCGGCGACCCGGCCGTACTGACCTGAGCCGCCGGTCTGCTTCTTATGGGTGTAGTTGAATTCAGCGTTCTGGGAAATGGCCTCGCGGTACGCGACCTGGGGCATCCCTGTCTCGACCTCAGCCTCGTACTCCCTCCTCATCCTTTCAAGATATATTTCGAGATGCAACTCCCCCATCCCCGAGATAATGGTTTCTCCGGATTCTTTATCCACATAGGATCGGAATGTGGGGTCTTCTCTCACAAAGCGGCCCAGGGCCTTCGACACCTTCGCACTCGACCTGGTGTCCTTTGGCATCACGGCCAGGGAGATCACGGGCTCGGGGACGAAGATGGAGGTCATGGCGTAGTTCAATCGGCCGTCGGTGAAGGTATCGCCGGAAAAACAATCGACCCCGAAAAGGGCCACGATGTCGCCTGCATCGGCCCTTGAGATCTCTTCCATCTCAGCGGCATGCATCCTGACAAGCCTCCCGACCCTGACCTTTTTCTTGTTTCTTGTGTTGACAAGATCGGTTCCCTTGGAGAGAAAGCCCTGGTAGACCCGAAGGTAGGTGAGCTGTCCGTAAGGGGTGACCTCCAGCTTGAAGGCCAGGGCGACGAGCGGGCCCTCTGAGTCCATGGAAAGGACGACCTCTTTTCCATCCTGGTCCAGATCCAGGGCTATGTTTTCCACCTCTTTTGGGGAAGGGAGATATTCGTTGCCACCGTCCAGGAGGGGCTGAATGCCCATGTTCTTGTAAGCCGAGCCGATAAAAACGGGGGTGAGTTGTCTTAACAGTGTCCCCTTTCTTACCGCACTGCGTATTAATTCTTCGGTCACACTCTCCCCAAATATGGCCTCCATCAGGTCGTCGGAGAACATGGAGGCCGCGTCAAGGAGTTCATCCCTTCTGGTCTTGGCCTCCTTGAGGAGTGATGAAGGAATATCCCCTTCTCTCACCTCGTCGCCATAGGGCCCTTCAAAGGTGACGGCTTTCATGGAAACCAGGTCGATGATGCCTGAAAAATCCCCTTCCAACCCGATGGGGATCTGCATGAGCACCGCGTTATGATTCAGCCTCTGTCGAAGCTGTTCAACGACCCGGTAGGGATTGGCGCCGGCCCTATCGCATTTATTGATGAAGGCCACCCTCGGGACCTTGTAACGGTTCATCTGGCGGTCAACCGTTATGGACTGAGATTGAACTCCGCCAACGGCGCAGAGGACCAGGATGGAGCCGTCGAGGACCCTGAGAGCCCGCTCCACCTCTATCGTGAAATCCACGTGTCCGGGGGTATCAATGATATTGATCCTGTGCCCCCTCCATTCACAATAGGTGGCCGCCGACTGGATGGTAATGCCCCGCTCCCGTTCAAGTTCCATGGAGTCCATTTTGGCCCCGACCCCGTCCTTGCCTTTGACCTCGTGGAAGGCGAAGATCCTTTTTGTATAATAGAGGATCCTTTCGGTGAGCGTCGTCTTGCCCGCGTCTATGTGGGCGCTGATCCCAATGTTTCTTATGTGCTTAATATCGCTTGTCATTTTAAACTCCTGAATCCTCCGCCATTTTGCCCTTTGCGGGGCCGATTGGCAGCCGGGGATTCTACCAAGTCAAGAAATGAAAAGGAGGGCTCGTCGATAAACCCTCCTTTAAACATACCCCATTATTTCAAAAATGCAAAGAGATGCTGTGTCTAACACCTCATCCCCATTCGTGTCAAGAAAAGGTTTTGCTTTGGTGCAGGGGCAGGGGGGGACCCCCAGGCCCCTGCATGGGCGACGCGAAACAAAGCAAACTTGGACGGCAGCGACCTCAAACCTTTGTCAGATGATAGCGGGCAACCGGAACGATGCTCTCGGCGATCTCTCTTCGAAGGGCGATGGTGTTGATCGGCGTATGCCGAGCCAGTCTCTTTAGGGCCATGAGTTGGGTCCTCAGTTCCTCGCCTTCGGCGATGGCGGCAAAGATCTGCTTTGCACGCCATTCCACTTTCGGGAAGGTATCATTGATATGGACCCGCGTGGCGGCCAGGTGTATCCTCGATCCCTCTTCTCCCTCTTTCCGGATTTTTTTGGAGGCCCTGAGCAAGGCCGACTCCATGGCAAACACGTCGATGATCATATCGGCGATGAGGGCAACGATTTCCTGCTGCCCGGCCAGTTTCTCCATATATTTCTGGGTTGCCGCACCAGCGGCCAGGAGCCCCATCTTTTTTGCCATGGAGACCATTTTTCGCTCTTTTTCAAGGGTCCCTTCATCTTCGCCCATCTCCGGTCTGGAGGTGAGGAGTTCTTCGGTTGCTTTTCTGATCACGTCGAGAAGAGGTAACTCCCCTTTGAGGGCGGCCCTCATGAGCGTGTCCACGATGAGAAGGCGGTTGATCTCGTTGGTCCCTTCCCATATGCGGTTGATTCGCGAATCCCTGTAGGCCCCTTCGGCAGGGTAGTCCTGGATGTAGCCGTACCCCCCGAAGATCTGGACGCATTCATCCACCACATAATCGAGCATCTCGGTACCGTAAATCTTCATGACCGAGCATTCAAGGGCATATTTTCGGATGGCCTCTCCGGTCTTTTGTCCCGCATCTTCTTTGGTCGGATCAATACCCTCGAGGGCCATATCCAACAAGGCGGCGGTCCGGTAGACCATGCTTTCGGTGACGTATATCTTAATCGCCATTTCGGCGATCTTGTGTTTGATGAGGCCGAATTCACAGATCGGTTTTCCGAACTGGATTCTACCCTTGGCATATTTGACCGCTTCTGCGAAGATCGATTTGGCCGACCCGACGACCATCGGGGCAATCTTGTATCTTCCCACGTTCAGGGTGTTGAGGGCCACCACATGACCCCGGCCTATCTCTCCGAGGACGTTCTCGGCAGGGACCTTGACATCCTGGAAAATGACCGCCCTGGTGGAACTGCCGTGCATGCCCATCTTCTTCTCTTCTTCGTCTACGGAGATGCCGTTCCAGGCCCTTTCCACGATAAAACTGGTGAACTTGGTCTCGTCCACCTGGGCATAGGTGATAAAGAGATCCGCAAATCCGGCGTTGGTGATGAATTGCTTCTGGCCGTTGAGGATGTAATGCCTGCCGTCATCGGAGAGGACGGCCCTGGCCTCGGCGCCCAGGGCGTCAGAGCCGTGGCCCGGCTCCGTGAGGGCATAGGCGCCGATGATCTCGGCGCTCGCGAGTTTGGGGAGGTATCTCTTTTTTTGTTCCGGCGTTCCAAAAAGGACGATGGGGAGACTTCCGATGCCTGTCTGTACGCCATAGCTCACCATGAAGCCGGCTACCCCTGAGCAGACCTTCTCCGCAATCAGGACCGAGCTTATCTTGTCGAGTTCGGACCCCCCATAAATCTCGGGCATATCCGCCCCGAGAAACCCCAGTTCCCCCGCCTTTCGAAGGAGGCTCTTGAGGAGTTCAGGGTTCAGTTCCTTGAGTTCTTCCGCCTTGGCCCCAACCTCCTTTGTCCCGAACTCATCGGCGGATTGGGCGATCAGGCGCTGATCCTTGGTAAAATCTTCGGGGGTAAAGACCTCCTCCGGCGTAGCATCTGTAATGAGAAACTCACCACCCTTGAAAAGCTTTTCCTTGGCCATGGTCATGTCTCCTTCTCTTGGTTGATAGCATTTAACTCCGAAGGGTCGCTTCAGAGCTGCTCATGGAGGTCGGTTGCCTGGACTCGAAGCAGAGAAAATTGCCCTCGCTACCCTTTCCTCAA
>JAZDGZ010000222.1:0-2983 GCA_043806375.1 Pseudomonadota bacterium
CCTTCAGGTGGGTTGATTCGATTCAAATCATCGACAAGTACCATATCAAGATCAGGCTGAAGGAGCCTTTTGCCCCCTTCTTGAGCAGCCTGACGATCTTCACCTGTCCCATCATTCCTGCGGGCTGGCAGCCGACCCCTACGAAGCCGGCGCCGGGTACTGGACCTTTTGTCTTCAAATCCCTGGTTCCGACCGAAACCCTTGAAGTTACTCGCTGGGATCAATATTACGAGGTTGATGAAAAGACGGGGGATCGTCTCCCTTATCTGGGGGGCGTATTGGTGAAAAAGGTGGTTGATGAAACCGTACGGATGACCGCCCTTCTGGCGGGAGACGCCGATGCGGCCTCGGGGCCCCCAGCCCAGGTCCTGGCCAAAGCTTTGACGGAAAAACCCATCCCCGGTATCGTTGTGGGGTTTGATAAGCCGGGAAGTCTGGTGATATTTTTTAACGTGACGAAACCTCCTTTTAATCATAAGAAGGTCCGGCAGGCGATCGCCTATGCCCTGGATAAAGACGAGATGAACAAAGCCATTTTTTGGGGCTTTGGAGAACAGATCAATAGCCAGCCCTTTGTCCAGGGGTCCCGTTTCCGGATTCCGGTGAAGGAGAGAGAGGTGAACCTGGCCAAAGCCAGGCAGCTATTAGCGGAGGCCGGATATCCCAATGGATTCAAGACCGAGTTCTTTACATTTGCCACCGCCCATGCCCGGAACGGCGCCGAATCGGCCATAGGTCAACTGCGGAGAATCGGCATTGAGGCCACGATGAAAATGATCGACCAGGCGCCCTATTTTACGGCGATGAGAAAGGGCGACTACAGCATTTCGTGCAGCACCTACTCCTCGAGGTATGACTGGGATGACGCGTTCTACCTGTATTTGCATTCCGGCGAGATCGGGAAGAATAATTGGTCCCGGTATAGCAACAAGGAACTCGATGCCTTGCTGGAAAAAGGGCGAACGACTTGGAAGCACGAAGATCGGATACCGATTTACAAAAAGGTAGTTGAAATTGTAGAGGAAGACCTGCCCATCTGGTATGGTTTGCAGAGTCCGACGGGCTACGCCTTCCGAGATTCCCTCAAAGGGTTTCGGGAGGGTTTTGGGATGAGATTCGCCTGGCATGGCGGTGGAGCAAAGTATTGGTGGCTTGCCAAGTAGTGCCGAAAACGGGGGATAAACAAATGTTTGAATACTTTCCGGAAAACTACCCTTGGAGTTCAACAGTGGTTACTGTTGTTTGTCGGGGAGGTGCAATAAGTGAAATAGAGGAGGCCTGTCGTCCCCTGAAGGAGGCGGCGAGACGAAATGATACCCTTGCTCAGCAGGCTTGGTATGAGAGCTGGAAGAAGTTGGCCGAACGGGTAGAGATGCTTGCCCAGGCTCATGAGACGGCAGGGCAAGACTTGAGCGCCGGGCGAAAATATCACCGGGCGGCGTTATATTACTTCGCCGCTGAACGAATGCTCAAGCATCATGACCCTCGAAGGGTACACACCTATCGCCAGGGACTGGCGGCTTTTAAGAAGGGGATCCAATTTAGAAAAGAGCCCGTTGAATTTGTAGAGATTCCGTTTCTGGGAAAATCAATGCCCGCTCTTTTCTCCCGCGCACCGGTCCAGGGGCGCGCTCCCTGCATGGTTCATTTTGACGGTTTTGACGGCCTGAAGGAAACGATCTACGCAACTACCGCCGAGGAATTTCGCCGTCGGGGGATCTCCCTTTTGCTTGTCGACCATCCCGGGGTGGGCGAGGCTTTACGCTTGCGGAATATGTATAGCGGCCCCGACACCGAGGTTCCAGCGGGCGCTTGCGTTGACTATTTAGAAACGCGTTCCGACGTGGACGCGAACCGGATCGGGATCATGGCGGTCAGCTTGGGCGGCTATTATGCCCCGCGGGCGGCGGCCTTCGAGAAACGCTTTCGGTGCTGCATTGCCTGGGGGGCGATCTGGGATTATGGGGAGAGAGTTGCCAAGCGGTTAAACCGGGATGGAGGAGAATTATCCGTGCCCGATTTTCTGGATTACCTGATGTGGGTATTCGGAAAAGATACGGTTGAGGGGGCGGCTGCGATAGCGAAACAGTTGACACTCGAGGGAGTGGCGGAGAAGATTACTTGCCCGCTCCTGGTTGTTCATGGCGAGGACGACCGCCAAATTCCACTTTGGCACGCAGAAAGAACGTTTGAAGCGGCGGTGAATAGCCCAAGGAAGAAGCTGAAAATTTTCACCAGGGCCGAAGGAGGCGCCGAGCATTGCCAGCATGACAACATCTCCATGGGCGTGGAGTACATGGCTGATTGGGTTGCTGAAATTTTTGGCGGTGACCCTAAAGGCGTTTACTAACCCCCATGCCCGGTGCGGGCACAACGAAGGATGAAAATCCCCCCTTACCCCCCTTTGGTAAAGGGGGGACGGGGGGATTTTCATATAAAAGTCATCAAGGGATGTTCTAATGAATGATTATCTGTTGAGTATCAGGAACCTGGTTACAGAGTTCACCTTGAAGAAGGGGGTTTTACGGGCGGTGGATCAAGTTTCTTTCGACTTGAGAAAGGGAGAAACGTTTGGTCTGGTCGGTGAATCGGGTTGTGGCAAGAGCGTCACAGCCCTTTCGATCCTCCGGCTCAACCCTTCGCCTCCGGCGCAAACGACAGGGAGCATTCTTTTTGAGGGTGAAGATCTTCTGTTGAAGTCCATTGCAGAATTAAGAAATATTAGAGGAAGAAAAATATCCATGATCTTCCAGGAACCCATGACTTCGTTGGACCCTGCGCTGACCATCGAAAGGCAGATCTGCGAAACGATCATGCTCCACCAGAAGCTCGGCAAGAAGGAGGCCCGCGAAAAGGCGATCGACATGTTGAATCTGGTCAGTATTCCGTCGCCGCAAGAGAGACTGAAGGGTTATCCCCATGAGTTCAGCGGCGGGATGCGTCAGAGGGTGATGATTGCTATTGCCCTATCCTGCAACCCCTC
>JAZDGZ010000223.1:0-2921 GCA_043806375.1 Pseudomonadota bacterium
GATAGCGGCAAAGGGGGATCTGGACCCGGTGATCGGCCGGGACGACGAGATCAGGCGGGTCATCCAGGTCCTGTCAAGAAGGACCAAGAACAACCCCGTGCTCATAGGGGAGCCCGGCGTGGGCAAGACGGCCATTGTGGAAGGGCTGGCCCAGAGGATCGTACAGGGGGATGTGCCGGAGACCCTGAAAGAGAAGAGGGTGGTTGCCCTGGACATGGGCGCCCTCATAGCAGGCGCCAAGTACCGCGGCGAATTTGAGGATAGGCTCAAGGCAGTGCTCAAGGAGATCACCGACGCCCACGGAGAAATCATCCTCTTCATCGACGAGATGCACACCCTGGTGGGTGCAGGGGCAGCAGAAGGGGCGGTGGACGCCTCCAACATGCTGAAGCCGGCCCTGGCCCGGGGGGAACTCAGGTGCGTCGGCGCGACGACCATCAAGGAATACCGGAAATACATTGAGAAGGATGCGGCCCTCGAGAGGCGATTTCAGCCGGTCATGGTCGAAGAACCGAGCGTTGAAGATACCATCTCCATCCTGCGGGGGCTGAAGGAGAAATACGAGGTCCATCACGGCGTGCGAATCAAGGATTCCGCCCTGGTGGCGGCTGCCACGCTTTCTCACCGGTATATTACGGATCGCTTTCTTCCTGACAAGGCGATCGATCTCATTGATGAGGCGACGTCAAAGCTGAGAATCGAAATCGACAGCATGCCGGCTGAGATAGACGACATCCAGAGGAAGATCACCCAGCTCGAAATAGAGCGGGAGGCCCTGAAAAAGGAAAAGGACCGCGGGTCCAAAGACAGGCTCGAGAAGATTCAGACGGAGCTGGAAGGGCTCAAAGCGGATACCCGGGAGATGGTGGACCACTGGAAAAAGGAGAAGGAGGCGATTTCCAGGATCAGGGAGATCAAGGAAAGACTCGAGACGACCCGGGTCGATGCCCAGCTGGCAGAGCGGCAGGGCGATCTCTCAAAGGCGGCGGAGCTCAAGTACGGGAGATTGATCGAGCTGGAAAAGGGCCTGGAAGAGGAGAATAAGAAACTGGAGGGGCTCCAGTCCGGGAAGAAGATGCTCAAGGAAGAGGTGGACAGCGAGGACATTGCCGAGGTGGTGGGCAAGTGGACGAACATCCCCGTGTCAAAATTGATGGAGGGGGAAAGGGAGAAGCTCCTCAAGATGGAGGAGAGGCTTTCTCTGCGCGTGGTGGGCCAGGACCAGGGGATTATCGCGGTCTCCAACGCCGTGCGGCGGGCCCGGTCAGGGCTCCAGGACCCCAATCGGCCCATCGGCTCGTTTATCTTCATGGGCCCCACGGGCGTGGGAAAGACGGAACTGGGCAAGGCCCTGGCGGAGTTTCTCTTTGATGATGAGCAATACATGATCCGGGTGGACATGTCCGAATACATGGAAAAGCATTCCGTGGCCAGGCTCATCGGGGCGCCTCCCGGCTATGTCGGGTATGACGAGGGAGGACAGCTCACAGAGGCGGTGAGAAGGCATCCCTATTCGGTCATTCTCTTCGACGAGATCGAAAAGGCACATCCCGATGTCTTTAACGCCCTTCTCCAGATCCTGGACGACGGGCGGATGACGGACGGCAAGGGCCGCACGGTCGATTTCAAGAACACCGTGCTGATCATGACCTCCAATGTAGGGAGCCAGTGGATTCACGAAATGAACGGGAAGGATAGGGCGGAAATGGAAAAGAGGGTCATGGATGCCCTGCGCTCCACCTTCCGGCCCGAGTTCCTCAACCGTATCGATGAAATCGTCATCTTCAACTCCCTTGGACAAGAGGAGATCAAAAAGATCGTGGGGATCCAGATGGGTTTCCTTGGGAAGCGCCTGGAGCAGAGCAAGATTCGACTGGAACTGACCGAAGAGGCCAAGGAATTACTCGCCAAGGCAGGCTTTGATCCCGTTTACGGGGCCAGGCCTCTCAAAAGGACGATTCAACATCTCATTCAAGATTCCCTGGCCACGAAAATCCTGGACGGGAGCATCACGGAAGGGGATCACGTCGTCATAGACGCGAAAGACGGTGAGGTGATTTTCAGATAACGGGTCGGACAGGGTCGCAGGCGAAGGCGTTGCGCCTTACAGGGCGATCTTTTTCAGCAGTGCCTTTCTCCAGTGACCCTGAGCCTGTCCATGGGGGGCGGGCAGGGTAAGCTAAGGCGGACTACTGCGGTTGATCGACCCGGGAGCTATTCATCTTGTCTTTCAGCTTGGCGGAAGATTGAAAGGTGACGATCCTTCTCGAGTCGAGGATGATCTGTTCCCCGGTCTTTGGATTCCTTCCTTTTCTGGCCCACTTGAACTTGACCTTGAATTTGCCGAAACCTGTGAGGAGGACCTTGTCGCCCTTTTCGAGGCACTTCTTGATGATTTCGAAGGTCGCCTCTACAAGCTCTGAGGCCCTCTTCTTGGTCAAGGGGTCATAGTCGAATTCAGGGAAGAGAAACCGCTGCCGCTCTCTCTTTGCCTTCTTCATGTGGACATTTTCCATCACACTCTTGACAAGATCACCCTTTGTGAGCGTCATAGCCTGCCTCGCTTCTTGGGAACAGCCATAAGTGTCGATTATCTATTGGAAAACAATGACATATTTGATAGACTTTGTCAACCGTCCAAAGTAATGGATTGGTATGGTCAAGAAAAAGACCACGACCCTCTCAACGGCGGCCCTGAAAAGGGATCCCGGGCATGCCGTCACTCTTTTGCGATAGGAAAGGATAGCCGGTGCTCAAACGATGAGACCCTCTTTTCAGCCGCGGCTTGTGAATACCTGCCTTGAAGATCCGGGGCTGTTCGTCCCCTTTCTCTTCGACAGGCGGGCCCTTCTCTTTGACCAGGGGGACCTGGGTCCCCTCACCGCAAGGGACCTCCTCAAGATATCGCACGTCTTTGTCAC
>JAZDGZ010000224.1:0-3808 GCA_043806375.1 Pseudomonadota bacterium
GGTGCTCTGGCCCGTCCGAACGTTCCGCAGGACAGGTCGCGTGAGTGAAACGGGATAGCGACGTGAGTGAAGGCGGGACATGTAGTGGGTAAAACGCGCGGAACGAAGCAGGGAGCAAAACAGCGTTTCGGCCACCCATGAACTTTTCTCCCACCTTCCGGAGCGACAAGAGGGAGGGGCGGAGCACTGTTTCGAACGGAGTGGAAGCTTTGCAGGTACAACCGGCAACCCCGCCGGAAGACTACAGGTAACCAAATATTCATTACGAAAGCGCGAACCGGTCCCCTCAAAATCTTCGCATCCAAGCGCTTCAGAAACAGAATCTTCGCGGACTGAAATGCACCACCCGCTCCCTTACCACGGAGGAGAGATCTTCCCTTTCGCCTTCGTGGATTACGTAGTGTGTATTCCGATGAAACCGGCCACCTGTTCTGATTTAAACCGGCCACCTGTTCCGGGCCAAACCGACCACCCAATATGATGAAGGCGGCCACCCCGTCGGAGCCGTCAGGCGACGCTGGTAGTTTCTTACGTTACACTGTTTCCTCCTTTGGTGTCAACGATGCCTTCTTCTTCCTCATGGATTCTCCCTTCAGGTTTATCCGGTGTGCATTGTGCACCAGTCTGTCAAGGAGGGCATCGGCGATGGTCGGGTCTCCTATGACCTCATGCCAGTGCTCCACCGGGAGTTGACTCGTGATGATGGTGGAAGCGCTCCCGTGCCTGTCTTCGATCACCTCCAGGAGATCCCTCCGTTCGGGATCGGTGAGCACGGCGAGTCCCAGATCATCAAGGACGAGGACCGGCACTTTTGCCAGCTTTGCAAGCGTCCTCGCATAGCTCCCGTCGGCCCTCGCGATGGATAGAGTGTAGTAGAGCTTCGGGCTTCTCACATAGAAGACGCCGAGTCCTTCCCTGCATGCCTTATGGGCGAGTGCACAGGCAAGGTAGGTCTTACCCACCCCTGTCGGTCCCGTAATGATCACGTTCCGGTGTCTCCGTATCCACTCGCAGGTTCCGAGACTCAAGATTACCGATTTGTCGATCCCTCTCGGCGCCCGGTAGTCGATGTCCTCCATGGAGGCGGAGAGTTTTAACTTTGCGCTCTCCAGAAGACGTCTCATCCTCTTATTCTCCCGGAAGAGGTACTGGGCATCGACGAGCATGGCAAAGCGTTCCTCGAAGGCGAGCCCGTCCATGTCGGCTCTTCCCATCTGGTCTTTCATTGCCTGTGCCATACCGGCAAGCTTCATGGCGTCAAGCTTCTCAAAGGTCTGTTCGTTCAGCATGGTATTCTCCTTTCATATAGTATGTGTTGCCACGGATGTTCTCATGGGTGACGGAAGGCCCTGGCCTCTCGGGAGGCAGCTCCTTGCCGTCAAGGTTGTTCTTGAGGATCAACTTCACGCTCTTGTAGGAATAGGCCCCCATGAGAAGAGCCCTCGCACAGGCGGCATCGAGTCTCTCCTCTCCAAGGAGTCTTCCCAGTCGTATGATGCCTAGACAGGACCTGAAGCCCTGTTCGGGGTGGGGTTTTCTCTCCATGATCTCTTTGACCAGCGCCCCCGTTGAGGGTCCCGACTTCTCTGCCCAGGTGATGATGCGTGAGGGGGTCCATTCGAGATAGCGCCTGTGAGACTCCGGCATGTGCTCAGGCAAGGTGGTATGTGCAAAAGGGATAGAACTCCTTACGTGGGAGGCCACCCTTTTCCCCTTGAAGAGGATCTCCACCGTCGTAGCCGTGATCCGGGCGTCCACCACATTTCCCTTGAGCTGGTAGGGGACGCTGTAGTAGTGGCGATCCACCTCAACGTGGTAATCGATGTTGACTTTTGGTCTCCCCCACTCGGCATACTCGTACCTTGTCGCGGGAAGGGGTTTCATCGTGGGCCGGTCGATGGTCTCGAAGAGATGCCTCCTTGATACCTTCATTTTCTGTAAAGGACGGGAGTTGAAGTCCTCCAGTTTCAACCGGATAGCTCTGTTGAGCTCCCCGATGCTGAAGAAGGTGTGGTTCCGTAAACCGGCGATGATCCAGCGCTCTGCGATGAGCACGGCAGACTCCACCTTGGCCTTATCCCTGGGTTTCGCCACCCTCGCCGGGATGACGGTGGTGCCGTAGTGTACGGCCATGTCCTGATAGGTCGGATTGAGATCGGGCTCATACCGGCAGGGATGGGTGACACCGACCCGGGGGTTGTCAGGGACCGTGATCATGGGAACGGCACTGAAGAACTCGAAGGCATGGACATGGAGGCTGATCCAGGAAGGAAGGTCCTCGGAAAGCACCGCCTCCGCGTATGTGTAGTTGCTCGCCCCAAGAGTAGCAACAAAGAGATAGGCCGGGGTGACGGCTCCCGTTGCCGGATCATGGATCGGGATCGTGTCGCCGGCAAAATCGACGAAGAGTTTCTCTCCTGCCTTATAGTCCTGCCGGAGGGTAACATCCAGTGTCTTCAGCCATGCCCGGTAGCGGAGACAGAACTGGCTGTACTGGTAGCCCTCCGGATTGTTCGCCCGGTATTCCTGCCACAGAAGTTGGAGGGTGACACTCTTTCTTTTCAACTCCGTATGTATGTACTCGAAGGGCGGCATGTCCCGTTTTTCCACCGAAAGAGGAATGGTGGAGGGGAAGAGCAGGTTCTCAAGGGATGTCTCATCTGTGTCCTCAGACAGGGGCCAGGAGAGCCCGGCCTTCTCTGCCCGGTCAAGGTACTCCCTGATGGTGGTTCGGCTGACGCCCAGGCTTTTTGCAGCCTGCCTTGCCGACAGGCCGTTGCCCCAACAGAGACGCAATACTTCTTTGATCTTTCTCATGGATAAACTCGTATTCGCCATTACCGCTCCTTACCGTTTTGGCAGGAGCGTACCACGGCGCTTAATGGGATTTATCCAGCGTCTTGTGAGGCTCTTTAGGGGGTGGCCGGAACCGTCATAACGGGTGGCCACTTTGGATCATATTCGGTGGCCACCTTGAATCATAATGGGTGGCCGGATTCGATCATATTCAGTGGCCGCTTTGGGCCGGAATACGCATTCAGGACGATAGCGGGGAAAAAACGGAAATGGACAGCATCTTGAGGAGGAACGGAATAGACAAGTTGCTGATCTACGGGATCGCGACCGATTACTGTGTGAGGGCAATGGCGCTCGACGCGATTTCAGCCGGCTATCAGGTAACCGTAGTAAAGGAATTCTGCAGAGGGATTACATCCGTGAGCACCGCCGATGCATTCACACAGATGAAGCAACATGGGGTCAGATTAATTGAGACACTGGACGAGATATTAGACGGGATTCTGGCCTGAGAATTACATCGGTAACAAAATCTGCAGGGGTGTGAGAGAAGGCTAACCTGCGCATTGTTCCACATCTCCCGAAAAGAGCAGGGGGAAGAACGTTGCGATCCGGCACCGAGCAGGATATCCCACAATAAGCTGATAAGGGGGCGGCACAGAGGGATGAGAAGGGCGTCAGAGTCCGGCTAAGTGTTACGTTATGGCGGACATTTGGCGCAAATCGATCTGAACTGCATGGTGCTCATAGGCTTAGGGGAATGAAACAACGTAAAGGAAAAATAAGAAAACCTAAAGTAATCAAAGTGATGGCCCCCAATGACCATCGAGGGTCTTAGGATGTCTTAGGACGATTTGAAATGGTCTTGTTAGAAAGATGGTTAGAAGGGGCAGTTCCTTGCGAGGGGTTGCCCCTCATCTTTCAATGAGCACGCCGCGGGGGGAGCGGCAGGAGGGTGGCGTCTATTCCATTAGGAGTCTCAAAGCGTTCTGCACACGAGGGTCCAAATTCT
>JAZDGZ010000225.1:0-5721 GCA_043806375.1 Pseudomonadota bacterium
ACAAGGTTGGAGACCGCCTCCGGGTTTTGTGCTCCGTATTCCGTGATGATAACAGGCTGATCGCTCTCGATGAGAACCGCGGCTGCGTGATTCAACAGTTCAGGCGGCGGGCCGGAGGCTGCCACCGTAGGCATTGAAAAGGAAACGCTGGGAGCATCCTGCGCCGAGACCAGCATTTGCCAGGAAAAAGCTATGAGGACAGGACCTGCAGGGGGTTGCCCGGCAATTCGGCAGCCCTTTGTTATGGCGTCTTGGATGTCCCGGGGTGAATCTATCTTCCTACTCCACTTCACGTACCCTCTAACGAGGGATTCGACACCGCCTGAATCGGCAAGCCGACTTACCCATGTCCATCCCGTAACCGGATCCGCTTCATGATCTCCCTTGCCAGAGGAATCTCCCGTACAGATGAGAAGAGGGTCCCCCGCATGATAGGCGGCCCGAATAGCCATCGCTGCATGGAGGGGACCCACGCTGTCGTGCAGAAGGACTGCGGGTGCCCTCCCGGTCACTTTCGAGTAACCCATGGCCATGGCCACTGCTACGCTCTCATGCCAGCAGTTAATATAGATGGGGCAATTTTCGCCGTTACTGTAATGGCGCGCCAGCCCATCCAAGAGGCATACCCACTCAGAACCCGGACAACAAAAGATGTATTCGATGTGGTTCGTCCTGAGCGCGTCGAGAAGTAATTCACCTCCGTTCACGGCCAGTGTACCTTTCATGTGCCATATTTATACCGATCACCCCTGTACCCGCGCAAATCTCCGAGATAAATTTTTCGAGTAATACCAAAGTCCTCCTCCAATCAGGCTCAGCCCCATGCCGAGGACAACGTTGAGCGTTCCGGGAAAGATCAGGAGAACGCCGCCAATAAAGGCCAGGATCCTGCCGGCGCCCGACACGAAGCCCTGGAAAGGCCCGGCTATGCCCCAGGACATGATGATGACCCCAAACAAGGCCGTGATGACGACCCAGGCCGTATGCACTAAGGTCCCCCCGATCAGGAGCATGGAGCTGTCCAAGGCGAAAGAAAAGGGCAGGATGTGCGCTGCAATGCTGAACATCATCGAAAAGAGGCAGACCTTCCAGAAATCGGTGTCCGCCACCATGGCCGCAACGAATGCTGCAGGCGCGATCGGCGGACTGACCTCACAGCAGATCGCCGCATAGAAGCAGAAAAGATGGGCCCCCATGGGTGTAACGCCGAGCTGAACCAGGGTGGGAACACCCAGAAGTACGCCAATGATGTAGACGATGACCGGCGGAAGACCCATCCCCAGGAAAAAACACGCGATGAAGACCGCGATGAGGGTGGGAATCACCTGCCCGCCGGTCCAGTTCAGGAGCAGGTTCGTCATCCCGAAGGCCAGGCCGGTTGCCAGGGTGGCCCCGATGACGATGCCGATGCCTGCCGCCGCCGCCCCTAATCCTGCGAAGCCGAACCCCGTCTCATAGATCAGCTCGGCCGTCTTTTTCACGTTCAATCTCGTTGGGGTGAAGAAACTGACGACAAAGGCCGTAAGGATGGCATAGATCACCGAGAGCATGGGCGAAAACCTCATGGCAATGAGGGTCACCAAAATGGCGAATGAACTTACGAAGGTAATCCCTTCCTTTCGCACCAAGACCTTTTTCATCTTGGGGAGCGTGGCGCTGTCGAGACCGACGGCACCGACGCGAACGGAGTAAAAATACACGCTCGCCAGGATGGCCAGATAGAAGAGGAGGGCGGGAATGATGGCGGCTTTGATGATGTAAGTATAGGGGACGGCCAGGAAACTCATCATCAGAAACGAAGACGTTCCCATAATCGGAGGCATGATCTGACCTCCGCTCGACGCGGCGGCCTCTACGCCCGCAGCCACCCAGGGCGTGAAACCGGTCTTCTTCATCAGGGGAATGGTCACGACACCGGTGATCATGACGTTGCCCATGGCCAGCCCGGAAATGGACCCCATGGCACCGCTTCCGGTTACGGCCGCCATCGCTGCACCTCCCCGCCTGGAGCCGACGAGGGCCACAATGATGTCCATGATGAAGTGCGTCGCCCCTGTTCTCAGGAGGAGGTTCCCGTAGAGAAAAAACAGGAAGATATAGTTGAAGAAGACATAAGTGGAGGTCCCGAAGATGCCGTCGAGTTCCGTGCTTAGATAGACCGCATCGACAATTTCCTTGAGGGAATAACCTACGTGGCCTCCATAATCAGCCGGCAGGTAGTGTCCGAAAAGAAAATAGACCAGGAATACGCAGACAATCACCAGCATGGCATTGCCCATGCCCCGCCGCGTCGCTTCGACGGTCACGAGAATGGTCAGAACCCCCATCCAGACGTCCGTTTGGGCGGGCTTCCCCAGCCGCATCGCGATCTCGTAATGAAACAGGACAACATATCCGAACCCCACAACCGCAGCAGCGGACAGGATGAAGTCAATCCCCTTCAACCACTTTCGGGCTTCAGGACGACGCGGCTTGAGAAACAGCCCCACAGTGACGATCAGGAGAAAAAGCGCACGGCCCTGATGCGGAGGGAGAGGCAAGAAAAAGTTGTAGAAGGCATACGCCGTGAGCAAACCATAGACCAGGCCCATGGGGTGCTCCTTGATCCAGCGCCACATGGAACTTCTTGAAGGACCGGAATCATCGTTCATCAGCGTCTCGTCCAGCATTAAAGGAATGGATTTTTAGGTTTCGCGTTCGTGCCCCGGGAGATCCTTACCTTTTCCAGAGGCCGACTTCCTTCCAGTACTTGACGGCGCCGGGATGATAAGGAACGCCCGCATCATGAGTAAGGATTTCGGGAAACTTCACGGGATATTTGAAATAGGGATTGTCCTCCGAAAGCGTCGACAGGCTCCTGTGGAAGCTCTTGGTGAGCGCATAGGCAAACTCGTCGCTGTACTCCTGTCGGACGATGAACGAGGCGATGCCGCCTACGGGGCAGATATGGTCCTTTTCCAGGTAGGGCAACAACTCCTTTTTGATCGTTCCCACCGGAAAGATGGGATCCTCGAATGCTATGGCCTCTTTGCTCCATTCCAGGGCCACAAGCTCCTGTTCCGACATGAGCTGCTGGAGTGCCGGGAAGGGGATCACGCCGCTTACACCCATAATTGTCGCATCCAGGTTACCGTCCGCCAGCAGACGACCGAGGTCGTTATAATTCACAAAGACTTTCTTGAAATCCGGGGAGTCCGTGAAATATTTGAGGCCGTTCGCCTCCATCCGTTTCCCGATGATCTTGTCGTAGGTAGGGGCTGAGGGCCCGCAACCGACGCGTTTTCCTTTCAAATCGCTCACCGTTTTCAGCCCTGATTTTTTCTTGGCCACAAAGTGAAAGAAATCCGGAAACATGTAACACAATACGCGGAAGCTCTGAATCTTTTTGTCCTTGAAATCGTCCATGCCCTCCCAGGCCATTTTGCTATGTGAGGAGGGCGAAACCACGATGTCCAGCCTTCCGTCCCCGAACCGATGCAAATTCGCAACCGCCACGCCCGGAACCACCTTTGCCTTCAGACCCAGTTCCTTATCCCAAATCGTGGATGCCCCTACACCAACCATGTTGTACCCGCCTCCAACCGAGCCGGTTCCCAGGGAAACCATTTTCGGGAAGGATTCATCGGCCGCCTGCAACGGGTATGAACCCCAGACCGACAGCACGCAGGTAAGGATCACGATTGAAATCCAAAAGCTCTTTTTCATGGGAAACCTCCTTCTTGAGATGAATGTTGATTCTGCAAACCCTGAATTCCTTCCAAACATCTGCCCTTCAAAGGGCGGTGCAGCCGTTTTTGCCGGGCGTTGAACTGCCTCTGCGATATTTTAGGTGTCATGCCCTGATCTGTTTTGGGTTCAAGGCAAAAACCTCATGACATCCGGATACTTGAAATTGTCGGAATAGTACTTCGTCGGCTTAATCTTGTACCGATCGATGGGAACCGGCTTTTTATGGAGTTTGATCTCGTCCTTCTCCTGATGTGCAACGATCCAGCACAACCAGTTCTCATTGTCCCGCTCCGGACAATCCGCCCTGAAATGACCGGCCCGGGACTCTTTTCTCATCAAAGAGGCCCTGAGATAGAGTTCCGCGACAAGGGCGATTTCCCGTACCTCAATGGCTTTCATAAGGTAATGGGGGTCCTTAGCGGCCATTCGCGGAAGCAGTTCACTGCGGATTTCCTCGATCTTTGAAAGGGCTTTCAGGAGACTCTTTTCGTTTTTCAGGATCGCCACATCCTGGGGGAAAACGGCTTTTCGGATCTCATTGAGCACCTCCGAAGAGGGGATCCCCTTGCGGCCAAGGGTTTCGAAAAGATGACTTTTGAATGCCTTGATTTCGTAAGGATCCAGTGGAAGTTGGTCCTGAGACCCGGCAAACTCACCGGCACATCCCCCCGTGATGCTTCCCAACACCTGGCAAAGGCAGAGGGAGAACCCGCCGGAGTAAACGGTGGGATCTGTCGTCCGCGCCCGGCCGGACGCGAAGAGTCCCCTTACCCCGGTGCGACCCTCGGCGTCCGCTTCGATTCCACCGACGCTCCATCGTTGATGGGCGATCCACTCCAGCTTGTCCTTGAAAAAATCCATTCCCAACTCGTCCTTCAACCGATGGTAGTTCAGGGCCATCCATTCGTCGCCTTTGGGTCGGACCATCTCGACGCTGTCTGGGGGCATGCCGCTGCAATCCATATAGAACGGACCGTTTCCAAGGAGGGCCTCTATGGCCATCCCGCGGGAAACAAAGTGGGGGTCCGTGTTGGTGCCGAAGACGGGGGAGTACTTGTCCATGAAGACCTCGCCTTTGGCATTGATCAGCTTTGCACCCAGGGGAAGCAGATAGGTCTGGCCTTCCCATTGGAAGTGGCGCGGCATGATCCATACCCGGTTGAATTCGAGATTGCTCACTTCCAGACCCGCCCTCAAACCAATGTCGATAGGGCCCCCGGCACAGGTATTGTGATGATAAGAAATTTTGAATCCGCTGTGTCCCAGCGCAAGGATAACGCTGCGGGCCTTGAAAATTTGGAATTGCCCGGTGATCGTATCAAAGCCCACCGCGCCTGCGGCTTGCTCGCCTTTTTTGACAATGTCCGTGATCATGACCCGGCCGCACCGTTTGACTCCCAATCGCTCACACTCCTGGACCAGGCAGGAAACCAAGTTCTTGCCGCCCATGCCGAATGGCGCCCCCACGTAACAGCGAACGTGATCGAGGGCCCTTTGAGGAATCCCTTTCAGTTTACCATTTTCATCGGTGATGAATCGATAGCCGAGCCTTTGCAGTTCCTGAATGATATCGAACGATCCATTCAGGATGACTTCCAGCAACTTTTGATCGCAGAGGCCTTCGTAATAATAGACAAAGTCTTCGAGAAACGCCTCGGTGCTGTCGTTGGGGGGGACAACGCCGACCATGGCGCCTCCCGACATCGAAGCCTGCCCGCCCCAGTCGCGGGGCCCCTTGTCCAGGATCAGTACCCGATCCACGTGCGCCCTGGCCTTGATTGCGCACCAGAGACCGGTCACACCGCCGCCAATGACAAGCACATCACACTCAACGACCCGTCCCAGATTTTCCAACCTTTCCATGATTCTTCACCCCTGTTCGATAGCCAGCGTCATTGGCAGCACTTCTTTAAACGGATGAACCCGAATGGCCTTGGACGGGCATTTTAACTCGCATTCAAAACAGGTCATGCAGTCTTCGGGATGAGCGAT
>JAZDGZ010000226.1:0-5767 GCA_043806375.1 Pseudomonadota bacterium
CAGAAAAGCCAGCGAAAGGTCATAGCCCAGGTTGATCGCCGTGATCACCTCTTTGCCGCAGAGATGATGCTTTTCACTGAGTGCAAGGACGGGCGGGATCACTTCACTGGGATGGTAGCCTGTCCTGTAGTTCTCTCCTTCAAGGATGAAGGCCGTGTCATTATAGTCCAGGTACCGCACCATGGCCCCGTTGGCAAGCGCCGCGTTCAGGCAGGAGGTCCTGATGCCGCTTCCAAAGACCGTTGACTCCCCGGGATGTCCTGTCTCTCTCGCATAGCTTTGAAGGATCCGGCTCGCATCGCTACCGTATCCTCCGATGGCACACCCCAAGGTATCCAGAGCCAAACGCCTTGTCTGGTGGACCACATCGGAAGGGATATCGCTGAAACTCAAATCCAGCACCTTCTTCGCAAGTTCTCTTGCCACACCCATTCGTTCTGGCCTCCTCCCTACGACGGCCCGCACCAGCAACAAATTCGAATTCCTAAATCCGAAACTCGAAACAAATTCAAAACTCAAACGTTCTAATGCTCAAAACAGAAGCCCAACAGCGCACGGTTTTGGTTATTTGAATTTGGATCATTGCATATTGTTTCGGATTTTCGGCTTCTCCGCACCTTGCGAAGCAGTCCTTGTATAAGGCGCTAAACCGCTCTCCACCCCACGGAGTCTTTCGATCTTTTCCTTTTCAGTTTGACATTAAAAAGGTACTTGTCCGCCCGGTAAAGCACGGAAACGTATTCCACCGGTTTGCCTTTGACGTCATAGACCGTCCGCTCGACCTTGAGCAGAGGATCACCCAGCCGAATATCAAGAAGCGGCGCCACAAGGGCATCTGCCACGGTCGCTTCGATCGTCTGATCTGCGCCGTTCGCTCTGATCCCAAGATCCTCTTCCAGGACCATCAAGAGAGGCTTGATCTTGAGACGGTCCATGTTGATTTTTTCGCCGATGTCAGAGGGGAGATAGTTAATCACATAGGAAAAAGGATTCTTTTCCACGGACCTCACCTTTTCTATTCTGTGCACCTGTTCACCGGCCCCAAGCTCCATACGATTTCTGATGTTTTCGGGCGCCTCAATGATCGAAACGCTCAGAATCTTCGTGGAAGTTTGCATCCCCATGAGAATGAGGTCCTCCATGGAACCCGTTAGCTTGGGCTTTTTCAGCGAGATCGCCCCTCCCACCAGAAACGTCCCTTTACCCCTCTTTCGAAGGATGAGCCCTTCCTGCTCCAGGGAAGCCAGGGCCTGGCGCACCGTGATGCGGCTCACCTCGTATTCCTGCCCCAGTGCTTCCTCGCTGGGTAGCGGTGCTTCCATGGGAAAATCCCCCTCTAGGATTCGACGACGGAGGATGGTTTCCAGTTGATAGTAAAGGGGAATGGCTTTTTCCTTGAGCATCGGTTTTCTCCTGCCCGACCCCCTCATCCCAACCCTCTCCCGCCATCAAGTGGAGAAGGGTTAGAGAAAGGATACAGGAAAAGGAATGGCTCCTCTTGTCTTAGAATGAATAGTGCAGCTTCACCGGTCTTCTGAGGTATTCGCCATATCCCGGTTTCCCCACGACTTTGCCCTTTTCGAAAATGACTTGGCCTCGCAAGATGGTGCACTCCGCCCACCCCTTCAGCCTCATGCCTTCTTCGGGACTGAAGTCCTGCGCCGTGAAAAGACGATCGATGGTGACTTCCTTTTCTTGCTCAATATCTACGATGGCAAGATCAGCATCGCTCCCTACCATCAAGGCGCCCTTTTTGGGGTATATGTTGTGGGCTATTGCAGGATTGGACGAGGAGAGTTCGGCAATTCGGTGAAGAGGTAAACCTCTCTTATGGTACCCTTCGGTGATCAGGATGGGAAACATGAGAGACGTGCCGCCGAATCCGGGCAGGGAAGTCCAGAGGTCTCCCTTCTTGATCTCTTTGGTGACACAGGCATGGTCGCTCACTACCGTCTTGATCGTATCATGGACCACGGACTCCCAGAGGTATTCCACATCGTCCCGGCTCCGAATCGGCGGATTGACCTTGGCGAGTTGCCCGAGGTCCATGTCATACGACAGCCCCAAGTGGTGGAGGGTGCCTTCCAGTAAAAAATAGAGGTGAGGGTATCGAGATGAGACTTCTGCGGCTGCCTCGACCGCTTTCCGACTGCTCAAGTGGAGCAAATTGACAGGGCAGTTCGTGTAATTGGCGATGATCGCAACCTCATGGATAGCCAGTTCTTCCTGCCAGGGCGGCCTGGCATCGCTGTAATCCTTCAACGGATTTCCGCTCGGTTTTTGTTTGACCTCTGCGTTTGTGGCGCTGATGATTTCTGGATTCTCGCAGTGAATGCTGAGACAGATCTTCCCATAGTCTCCGTAAAGCTCATTCACTCTGCTGACTTCCTTCATGTACTTGTAAAGGAATCCGAAGTCCACAGGGGTGTCCGTCATGAGGTAATTGGTTCCGTCGGCAGAAGACCCGGCAAGATTAAGCAGTTTGTAAAACATGTAGTACTTGAAGGTGGAAACACCGCCTTCTTTGACAAGCCATTCAATCTCCTTGATCTGGTCTTCCGTGTTCATGGTCATGTGGTAACCGTAGTCAACAAGGTAGGAACCTTCGGATAGGCCGAGGAGTTCCGGGAGAAGCTCCTTGTACGGTCCTGTTTTGTTCAGATAGTTTTTTCCGGGCCTGAAATAGGTGAGGATTGTGGTGACGCCTCCGGAAGCCGCTGACGTAGATTCGCTCGTCGCATCCTCGCTGAAGGGCCTGTAAATGCCGATGTGAAAATGGGAATCCACGGCGCCGGGAAATACGAACCTGCCGCTGGCGTCAATGACCTTCTTGGCCTTGTCAGCCGGTATGTCTTCGGCCAGGGCTGCTATCTTTCCGCCACGGACGCCGACATCGCTCTTCCTGGTCCCCACATAAGGAACCACAACCCTACCGCCTTTTACGACAAGATCATAATCGGGCATATGGAAGGTCTCCTTTTATCGAAGAGATGGAAATATTTCTTCGCTCCTAAGGGGGCCCAAGAATCATGAGGTGAAATCAACCTCTTCAGATTCACAAACCACATAGAATTTGAAGTCGGTCTTTCCCTCTGGACTTCTCTCTTTGGATACCGGGTTTTCCTCCCGCCACTTCCTGGCCTTCTCAAAGGCCTCCATGCTGTCATAGTAGAGTTCCGCGATGCGGTAGAAGGTTGTATCGCCCCTGACCAGTCCCTTCACCGTGTTGAACACGACTTTTCTTAGGCCGGGGATTCTTGCCAGATCAGGCAGATGGATCTCCCCGAGCCACTTTTCGTAAGCATCGACCGTCACACCCGGCATGATGTCATACCCCAATATTGCCTTGACCATGGGCACCCTCCATTTTGTTATCATAATATCATAACATCATGTCATTTCTGTCAAGAGATTTTTTTACAGGACTTTCCCCAAAAATTCAGGTGGAATAGGTGAAGAAGGTTATGGTTGAAGGGATTAGGGTTTTTGGGAAATGAAAATGGGGAAACTCCTGGAGGTTCTTTCCTATTGCCATTCTCTCCTCAATCGGTTATATATGCCCATTGTTTTCTACGTAGTGTCTGGCGCCATTGCAGGCGCCTCACTCCAAGAAGAGTACGGTACAGACTACTGGAAGGCGCTGTTATAGCACCATTATTTGCAAGGAGGAAGACCCATGGATTTTCAACTTACCGAGGAATTACAGATGCTGCGCGACATGGCCCGTGACTTTGCTGCGGAAAAGATCACCCCTTTCGCCGACGAATGGGATGAAAAACACTATTTCCCCTATGAGGAGATCCTTAAGCCCATGGGTGAACTGGGCTTTTTCGGAACCGTTATCCCGGAGGAGTATGGGGGCAATGAAATGGGGTGGCTGGCTGCCATGATCCTTACCGAAGAGATTGCGAGGGCTTCCAGCTCCCTCAGGGTCCAGATCAACATGCAGGCCCTGGGTTGCGCCTACACGATCTTCAAATATGGATCAGAGACCCTGAAGAAAAAGTACGTCGCGAAACTGGTCAGTGCCGAGTACATAGGCGGTTTTGCCATTACAGAGCCGAACGCCGGTTCGGATGTGATGGCCATGAAGTCAACGGCCGAAGATAAAGGGGATTACTGGCTTCTCAACGGCACCAAGACCTGGATTTCCAACGCCAGTGTCGCCGATGCCTTGGTCTTCTATGCCTACACCGACAGGGAGGCAAAGGGCAGAGGGCTGAGTGCCTTTGTGATCGAACCAAAGAATTTCAATGGGGTCACGACCACGGACCTGGATAAGATGGGTTCCCGGTCCTCTCCCACCGGAGAGGTCATCCTGGAAGACACCAAGGTGCCCAAGGAAAATATCCTGGGGAAACCCGGGGATGGATCAAAGATCGTCTTTGGTTCTCTCAATCAGACACGGCTGTCGGCGGCCGCCGGAGGCGTCGGGTTGGCGCAGGCATGCCTTGACTCGGCAACCGCCTATTGCAAAGAGCGCGAACAGTATGGGCAGCTCATCGGCCAATTTCAGATGAACCAGGACCTGATCGGCCAAATCACTTGTGAGATTGAAGCGGCCCGGCTCATGGTCTACAAGGCCGCCTGGCAAAAAGATCAGGGTATTCTGGGGAACACCCTGGAAGTTGCCCAGGCCAAGTACCTGGCAGGAGAGATTGCCGTGAAGAGTTCCCAGGTGGCCATGAGGATTTTGGGGGCCTATGGTTACTCCACCGAGTACCCTGTTGCCCGGTATTACAGGGACGCGCCGAGTTATCAGATCGTCGAGGGTTCCACCAATATCTGCAAGTGGATTACCGCTCTTGACCAGCTCGATATTCGAAAGGCCAACAGATGACAAAAAAAGGGTGGCAAGCCCCGTGCACAAGCAGACCCGGGGCTTTGGCCGCCGGTAGCCTCCTTTTTTGCTGCCGACAGACCACCCCAACAGGAGAGATGGAGGAGAAAAGATGAAACCCTATTTTGAAAAAATGACGGCCTTTGGAAAGGCTCTGACAGACAAGCAGAAAGCAGATGGTAGCGAGAATGTATCGCAGATCAAGGCAGTGGAAGCGGATGTGGCAAAGGCCTTAGAGGCAGTCAAAAATGCAGGTATTCCTGCTGAGGTCATAAAGAAAAGGGGGCAAACGACCGTCTGGGAGAGGATAGAATATCTCGTTGACCCGGGCACCTGGTGCCCCCTTCACACCCTCTACAATCCGCTGTCTAATGAAGAGGGGACAACGGGGGTCGTCGACGGCCTTGCCAAGATCAACGGAAAATGGTGTGTCGTCATCGGTTTTGACAATAAGGTCATGGCCGGCGCCTGGATCTCCGGACAGGCAGATAACCAACTCCGGGTCACGGACATGGCCAAAAGACTGCATGTCCCCCTGGTGTGGATCGTGAATTGCAGCGGCGTGAAACTGACGGAACAGGAGGAGGTCTACGCCAACCGGAGGGGGAACGGCACCACCTTTTTCCGCCATGCTGAACTGGAAAAAGTGGGCGTGCCCGTCCTGGCCGGCATCTACGGCACAAACCCGGCCGGCGGAGGCTATCAGGGCATCAGCCCTACGATACTGATCGCCCATAAGGATGCCAACATCGCCGTGGGCGGGGGCGGCATTGTGAGCGGCATGAGCCCGAAGGGAATTTTCGACGAAGAGGGGGCGGAGCAAATCATCGAGGCCACCCGCCATTTCAAAGAGCTCCCGCCGGGCAGCGTCCCCATCCACTTTAATGAAACCGGGTTTTTCAAGGAGGTCTACGACACGGAATTTGA
>JAZDGZ010000227.1:0-3945 GCA_043806375.1 Pseudomonadota bacterium
GCGTTGATGAAGTTTCTCATGCCCGCAATCGGAGCGACGACGACCCTCTCCAACCAGTCCGCAGCAGGAAAGACATAATCGGCCAACATCGCCGTCGGCGTCATGAAGTATTCGTGTATGGCGATCAGATCCAGGGTCTTCAGCGCATTGTACACGAGCCTGGTATTCGTCGCCTGAAGCAGGGGGTTGTTCCCCTGGATAATGAGGGCCTTGACCGGATAAGGTTTGCCGGTCAGCATGGTCCGCCACACCGATGGCTCGTGAGCCATGCAGGACTCGTTCACCGGCGGTGGAGAAGCGTAGGGAATGCCTTCACTCGATTTGCAGAGCATCTCGAATCCAGGCCAGGTAAAGAGCTTGAAACGGTCCACCCCGATCTGTTTCAGCTTCTGCTCTCGGCTGATGGCATCATGAAGTTCCATCTCGTTGTCGTCGATCGCCTTGGTAATCTCTCCGCTCGTTCCAAAGGGCTCCCCCCCCTCTACGTCCAGATTGCCGGTGATCGCCCGCAGAATGCATTGAGCCCGGATCGCCTGCGTCTGGTTTCTCCCCAGTTGATCCAGCTTGACGCCGCACGGCATGAGGGCCCGCCCCTCGCTCACATACATCCTGGCGGCCGCCCTGATCTTTTCGGCCGGAACCCAGCAGATCTCAGAGACTTTTTCCGGAGCATAGGCCTGGACCCGCTCCTTCAACTGATCGAACCCATGGGTCCACTGCTCCACAAAGGCCTTGTCATATAGCTCCTCGTTGATGATCACGTTGAGCCAGGCCAGGATCATGGCCCCGTCCGACTGGGGTCTGAGTTGAAGCCATATGTCGGCGGCCTCGGCCGCGGGCGTCCTTCTCGGGTCCACCGTGATGAGTTTGGCCCCCTTTTTTTTGAGGTCGAGCAGGGCCCGCCACACCACGGGATAAGATTCCCTCGGATTGAACCCCCACAGGACGACACACCCGGCCTTCGGATGGTGCATGGCCGAGCGGGCCGCGGCAAAGGCCCCATAGGTTGCTACATGCGTGGACCAGGTGTTGCAGAAACAGATCTGTCCAGGGCTGTAAAGGTTGGGCGTGCCGAAAAGGTGCTGGAACCGCACCAGAGGCCAGTAGTAGGTCCGGTAGGTGCCCCTCCCGATGGCAAGGGTCTCGGCGCCGAAATCCTCCTTTAACCGGGTCAGCTTTTCCGCCATCTCATCCATGGCCCGGCCCCAGGAGATCCGCTCCCATTTTCCTTCCCCCCGCCGGCCGACCCTCTTGAGCGGATAATTGACGCGATCGGGATGGTCGTGAAACTCTGCGGCCGCCGTTGGTTTGCTGCACATATTGCCCCGGCTGACCTGGTGATCCGGGTTGCCGCTCACCCGGGTGATCCGGCCATTCTCCACTTCCACGAGCATGCCGCAATTGCTGTGACAGAACATGCAATTGGCCTTCTTGATTCGAAATTCCCTGGTCGCCTCTGGCGCCGCCGAAGGCGGGTAAACCTTGTTCGACATTCGATATTCAATCCGTTCATCGGCTGCATTAACTGTAGGTTGCGGCCGTAGGTTTGCACTGGAATTTCCCTTTGAGGGTTTCACAATCACCGTCTTCTGGATCACGCCACCGAAGCCCAGCCTCCATTATAAATGGGTCTTGGCACTGCTCTCCTACATAACGCTCGGAAGCCACAGGGCCAGGGGCGGAAAAATAATCACCAGCACGATCACCAGGGCGTCCATGATGATGAAAGGGACGGAGGCCCGATAAATGTCGCCCATCGTCGTGTCCGAGGGGGCCACGCCTTTCATGACGAAAAGCTCGATGCCGAAGGGAGGTGACAGGTTCGCAATCGACATGTTGATCAGGAGCATGAGCCCAAACCAGAGGGGATTCCAGCCCAGGGCATTGCAGACAGGCATGAAGATGGGAAGGGTGATCATGAGGATGCTCATCTGCTCCATGAAACAGCCCAGAAACATCACAACGAGCATCATACAGAGGAGGAGAACGAGAGGAGGAACGGGAAGTTTCACGGCAAGCTCCACCATGCCTTTGGTGGCTCCGGTGAAGGCGAGTATCTGGCTGAAGGCGGTGGACCCGCAAAAGATCATCAGAATCATGCCAGTTGTGCTCATGGTGCCTGAAAAGGCCCTCTTGATCACCTTCCATCCTAGACTCCGATAGCTGATGGCAAGGAGAATGGTGGCCAAGGTCCCGAAGGCGGCCGCCTCTGACGGGGTGGCCAGACCGAGGAGCATGAGGCCTATGACCGCAAAGACGATGATCCCGGTGGGAAGCACGTATTTGATGACAGGCTTCAGCCTCTGAGACAAGGAGAGTTCTCGAATGGCGTAGGAGGGCGCCATATCGGGCTGAAGCTTGCATCGGCCGACGATATAGATGGAAAACATGGCGGCCATGACCAGGCCGGGCAGAATTCCCGCTATCAAAAGCCCTCCCACCGAGATCCCGGCCAGGGTGGCGAGCACAACAGCCATGCCGCTGGGCGGGATAATGATGGCCAGGGACCCGCCGCCCAAGACGGATCCTATGGCCATCGGTTTCTTGTAGCCCTTCTTTTCCATTTCAGGTACCAACATCGAGCCGAGCATGGCGGTGGAGGCCCATGTATTGCCGCACAAGACCGCTATGAGGACCCCGCTCGCCACGGCAACCAAAGCCAATCTGCCCGTCAGGCGCCCCAGCAGCGTGTCCAGCGCATCAATCAAGCGCGTCCCCATCCCCGAATGGAAGAGCACCTCCCCCATGAGCAGGAAGAGGGGGACGGGCAACATGGCAAAAAATGTGACGGATTCAAAGATGCTGAGGATCAGCTGTTCTAGGCCGACAAAGCCACCCCAGAAGATGTAAACGCAGATGACATTGATGAGCAGGAAACAGAAGGCAATGGGCAACCCTGTCAGCATCAGGAGTATGAAGCCGCAAAATATGATCAGCAGAAACACCCACCATTCCAATGGTCCTTACCTCCTCATCCTTTGCCTTTCTCGTCTTTAGCGCTTACTATCGCCGGGACGGACCGCTTTCCATGCCCCGAAATGCTGATAGGTTCTCCGCATGAATTGTATGGAGAGCAAAGAGAAGCCCACCGGGATAATCAAGAACAGGGGGAAATCAGGGGGCTGTATGATCGTCGGCTGATAAGACCCTGTCTGCAGTTTTTCCAGACTGACGGCGGCGCCAAACCACGTGAGGATAATGCAGACAATGGAACCTGCCAGAGAGGTCATCGTATTGAGAAAGGCCTGCTTCCTGGGACTCAGAGCGACAAGCAATAGATCGCTGATCACGTGCCGATCATTCTTCAACACCCACGCGGTGCTTAAGAAGCACATGAACAGAAGGCCGTATTCGGAGAACTCGAGAACCCATTCCAGCGGTTTGCCGGCAACGCTTCTGGCGATCACATCCCAGCAGACGGCGAACATCAGAAAGGCGAGAATGACCCCTCCCAAGAATGCGAAAACACCCAGGATGTGATCAAAGAAGAAAGAAAGTCTTTTTGAAAGCTTGTTCGTCAACAGGACCGTCCCCTCCCGTGCCGGATCTGAAAGCCAGCGGCTTCAACGCCGATGGCCATGGCCGCGGAAAAACCCGCTCAATGATCTTCCTTACCCCCTTAGGCAGGATGGCATAAGGGGGTAAGGACCTAATACGAAAGCATTTAATTGCCTGCCATTCAGCCCCCTCACCCCGCCCTCTCCCCCAAGCTGGGGGAGAGGGAAAGGGTGAGGGGGGAATCCTAAAAGGAAAAAGAAAAACTGCGTCTCCGTTAGCGACTGTGAATGGCGCTGGCGTCCAACCCTTATTTGACCAGCATCTTCTTCAACTTGGGCCCCATTTCCGGTGACTTGGCTATGACGTACTCCCAGGCCGAATCATAGGCGAGCTTCATGAAGGCCTTTCCGTCAGCGTCGGAGAACTTGATCGGTTTCACGCCCTTGT
>JAZDGZ010000228.1:0-2471 GCA_043806375.1 Pseudomonadota bacterium
CCGCCCGAGGAGGTGGTGAGTCTTCTCCGTGAGAGCCACGTGCAGGGAGACAAAATCCGATTCAGACAGCAGGGTCTCCAGATCTGCATACTGTGCCCCCAGCGCCGATTCCTCTTGGGCCGCCATTCGATGGCGATTGTGGTAAAGGATGCGCATGCCAAAACCCCGGGCCCGGTTGGCGACCGCCCTTCCAATGCGACCCAGGCCGACGATGCCCAGGGTCTTCCCTGAGACGTCCCGGCCGAGAAAGAGGAGGGGCGCCCAGAATTGAAATTTTCCTTCCCGCGTCCTTCGGTCCCCCTCGACCACCCTCCTGGCGGTTGCCAAGATGAGGGCAAAGACCAGATCCGCCGTTGCCTCGGTCAGCACCCCCGGGGTGTTGGAAACAGGGATTCCCCTGGCCGAGGCGGCCCCGACGTCGATATTGTCGTACCCTACCCCGCAGTTGGCGATCATCTTCAGGCCGGGGGCCCTGTCGAGCAATTCCTGATCGACCCTGTCCGTGATCATGCAGAGGAGCCCATCCTTGTCTTCTATGCCCTCAAGAAGCCTCTCCCTCTCCATGGGACGGTCCTCTTCGTTCGTCTCCGCCAGGTGTTCACCCCTGATAAGACCCATGACCTCCTCGGGCAGCCTCCCTGTGACCAAGACCTTCATCAAGACCCTCTCAGCCTTACGGATACTTCCCCGTTGATGATTCGCCTCTCTCTCCGTCCCTTGTCTTCGATGATGAGGGCGCCGACCTCGTCAATGCGGACCGCCCTTCCGTAGATCCTTTCTCCTTCCGATTCCACGGCTATTTCCCGGCCCAGGATCATAGAAAGGTCGTTCCATCTGCGGTGAAAAGAATCTATCCGTCCAGAGAGGACGTCACGGTAATAGACGTCAAGAAATCCCAGAATACGAATCAAGAGTTCATTTCTGTCGGTCCTGCGGCCTGATGCTGCGAGAAGGCTCGTGGCCGGGTTGGAGATCCCTTTTTGCCCCGTGGGATTCCAGTTTGCGTTCAGGCCGAGGCCCAAGACAACGTAATCGACGGATCTCTCTCTTGTGGAAAATTCCGTCAGGATCCCCGCCAGCTTCTTTCCCTCCAGGTAAAGGTCGTTGGGCCACTTGATCCCGGGCGTGAGACCGCATACCGCATTGATGCCGTCCGCAGCTGCAAGGGCCAGGATCATGGTCAAAACAAAAACCCTCTCCGGATCCATGGTGGGTCGCAGGACGACCGAGAAGAGCAGATTTTCCCTGCCCGGAGAGAGCCAGGTCCTTCCCCTTCGTCCCCGCCCTTGGGTCTGTTCTTCAGTCAGGACGACCGTTCCCTCAGGGCAACCCTGTATGGCCAGGTCCTTGGCAAGGGTGTTTGTGGATTCCAAGCTCTCGTGGTAGATGACGTTCTTCGCGAAGACGGATGAACCCAGTCCTTTACTGACAACCTCCGGCTGGAGATGGTCCTCATCCCTCAAGATTTTCTCTTTATCCTCTTTTGACATGGGATCAAGCCTTGCCGGTGATCAGGAATCGTCCCACACTTGCCGATTCTGCAAATGGTTCAAGAATTAGGCGGGGGATGTGGGGCCTTATGCGGCAACCCTCTATTGGCCCTGGTGCTCCAACTCGACCTTGAGGTCCCTGGTCATCAGCTCCCTGGCTGCCTCCTTCGGATCCTTTTCCAGGTAGAGGATCTCGTAGACCTGATGGATGATGGGCATGTCAACACCCGTTGCTTGGGCCAGCTTGTGGGCGGCCAGGGAGGTTTTAACCCCCTCGGCCACCATGTTCATCCGGCTGATGATATCCTTTAGCTTCATCCCTTTTCCGAGCTTGAGTCCCACGGTTCGATTCCGGCTGAGATCTCCGGTGCACGTGAGAACGAGATCTCCCAGGCCTGCCAGGCCTGCAAAGGTCATGGGTTTGGCCCCCATGGCCACGCCCAGCCTCGTAATCTCTGCCAGCCCCCTGGTAATCAACGCGGCCCTGACATTGAGCCCGAACCCCAACCCGTCAACGATGCCGGCGGCTATGGCAATGACATTCTTCAGGGCGCCGCCGAGTTCGACCCCGATCACATCATCGGAGCTGTATGTCCTGAAGACGTCCGTGGAAAAAACCCGTTGGAGTCGCTCGGCATGGTGAATATCCCTGCAGGCTATGGTCACCGCGGTAGGATATTTCAAGGCGACCTCTCTGGCAAAGCTGGGACCCGCGAGGCAGGCAAACCGCTCGGCGAACTCCTTTGGCAGAAGACTTTCTGCAACCTGCGACATGGTCTTCAGGGAATCGTTTTCAATGCCCTTGGTCGCAGAGAGGACAGCCATGCCTGAGCGTAAGAGAGGGCCTATAGGTTTTAACACCTCCCGGAAGACGTGTGAAGGAACGGCCATCAAAATGACGTCCTTTTCTGATAGGGCCTCTTCAAAAGACCTCACCGGCGTCAATTGGGGAACCAGTTTTACGTCGGGCAGAAAGGCGGC
>JAZDGZ010000229.1:0-12967 GCA_043806375.1 Pseudomonadota bacterium
ACCGATTTCAACAGCAGCACCGTAGGAATGACGGCAATCTTGCTCGTATCCACACGTTTGATGAATTCCTGAAAACGGTGGAGGTCAAATATAGGATTCGTGATGACGTACTGGACGCCCAGGTCTATCTTTTTTTGAAGATTTTCCAGCTCTATGGTCAGGAGCCCTCCGGGCGCCCCTGTATCGATGGTCGAACCGACGCAGAAGCCGGGCGCTCCCCTCAATTCAATGCCGGACAGATCTTTCCCGTTCTGTAGCTTTTGAAGGGTCTCCAGGAGCCCCATGATATCCAGGTCATTGACGGCCCTTGCCTGGGGATGATCTCCGAAGCGTATATCCTCCCCGGATACGGCCATGATATTTTTAATTCCCAAGGCTGCTGCGGCCAGGATATCGGCCTGCAAGGCCAGGCGATTTCTGTCCCGACAACACACCTGAAAGACGCTTTCAATGCCGTCTCTCTGAAAGAAGGCGCAGGAGCCGAGGGAACTCGCTTTCAACACGGCGTTCGCCATCTCAGGGACCACAATAGCGTGCAGCCGTCCCCTGGACAGATTAGCATTCTTCAGTAGAGGCGAAAAATCGGACCCTTTTGGGGGTTCAAACTCTCCTAGGATGACAAAATTCCGAGACTTGATTCGTTCCTGTAACGGCATCTTCCTGACCTCCGGAAATGTGGGGAACTTAAGGCGTGTGATTTCAACCTTTTACCTTAAGAAGCTGTTTTTGGCAACCATTATCTCCCAGGACCTTAGCCTGACCTTTTCACAAACCTGATATCATATTTATCATCAAATTCGCAGCTCACGGGGTTGAAGATTCCTTGATGACGGGTAAAAGGATGCGGAAAGTGGTCCCGCGATTTTCCCGGCTTTCCACATCGATAGTGCCGTGATGGGCCTCCACAGCGCCTTTGACAATGGCCAAACCCAATCCGGTCCCGATGACCCGTCGCGTCTTCGGGTGCTTCACCCTGTAAAACTTATCAAAAATCTTCGGGAGTTCCTCCGGCGGAATGCCGACCCCCGTATCTTCCACCTTGATTTCATTATATTCGCCCAGGCCCTTTGCGGTGATGCTCACCTTTCCTCCCTCAGGGGAGTAATTGATGGCGTTGGTGATCAGGTTGTTGAAGATCTCTTCCATATTCTTGGGATCGGCCTGAACAGGCTTTAGGTCCAGGCAGCAACAGGCGATGTCGATGCCCTGTTCCTTGGCGCGGGGTTCCATCAAGGCGACGCTTTCCTCTATGATCCGACGGATGTCGGTAGGGACCCTGCGTTGCACGAATTGCCCCGCCTCGATCTTGGCCACGTCGAGGAGGTCATTGATCAAATCGAGGAGACCATCGATCTTCCTGCAGCCCCGGGCAACAAAGTCCTTCTGTTTTTCCTCCAAGGGGCCGGCCATCCCTTCCAGGAGGACGTTGTTTAATTGTCTCACCGAGACGAGGGGGCTCCTGAGCTCGTGGGCGACCATGTTTACGAAATGAGACTTCATCTGATCCAACTGTTTGAAGGCTGTTACGTTTTCAAGAACGATCACAGCTCCAACAATGTTTTTCTCCGCATCGAGGACCGGCGCTGAAATCGCCCTCAGGACGTTTTTCCCTGCATGGATTTCTTGAAGGGCGACCTCATTCTCCGAGATTTTTCCGTCCACGATCTGTTTGAGGGTATTGATGAGGGTGTCGTCATTCAAGATCACCCCGATCGGAAAGGGGTTCTCTAGGACCTTGGATTGCTCCAGAAGACGCATGAGCGCCGGGTTGTGCAGGACCACCTCGAGGTCGCGGTTGGTCACCATGACCCCATTGCCCATGCAGTAGATAACCGTCTTAAGACGGCTCTTTTCCAGGCCGAGGTCATGGAGATTCTTGAGTTTTTCCTCTTCATAGAGCCTTGCCTTTTCCTCCAGCTTTTTCTTGTCGGCGGCCCTCCGCACGGTGATCATGAACTGGTCGACCTGAAAGGGCTTGGTGATAAAGTCATAGGCCCCCTTCTTCATGCACTCCACAGCCGTGTCTACGGTTCCGTGTCCGGTGATCACGATAACCGGTATCTGCGGGTACTGCGTGCGCATGACCTCGAGGACCTCCTCCCCCCCCATGACAGGCATCTTCAGGTCAAGGAGGAGGATATCCACGGGATCTCTTGAAAGGAAGTCCAGGGCAACTCGACCATTTTCAGCGGTAAGAACGCGGAAACCGTGGCCTGTCAAGACCCGGTGGCATCCCTCCCTGATCGGCCTCTCATCGTCGGCAACCAAAATCGTAGTGGTTTCGTTCATATCTCATCCAATCCTATAAAGACAGGTTCTTCTCCAATGAAAAACGAATCTTCGGCCGATCCCCCTAAAGTCTTCTGAGGAAGCTCAACGATAAACGTGGTGCCCCCTTCGGGTGGGCACTCAAAGCTTAAACTGCCACAGTGGATCTTGATGATGTTATGGGAGACGCTCAAACCCAGGCCGGTCCCTTTGCCGACGGGTTTGGTGGTAAAAAAGATCTCAAAAACCTTGTCCCTGAGTTCCTCGGGAATCCCGGGGCCGGTATCTGAAATGGCGACCGTAAACATGCGGCGATCTCTATCATAATGGGCCCCAACCCTCAATTTGCCCCTTCCCTCCATGGCGTCCGCCGCGTTGATGAAAAGGTTTGTGAAGACTTGCTGCAACTGGCTCATGTCTCCGACCATATTGGGCATATCCTGGTCAAAATCCTGCGAGACCTCGATATTCTGAAAATTCGCCTTGTTTATCAGAAGGTCCAGGCATTTGGCGGCAAGATTTTCCAGGCTGAAAGATGACGATTTACCGGCGGATTTTCGGCTGAACTCAAGGAGGTCTGAGACGATCCTTTTGCATCGCAGGGTCTGGTCGATGATTTCCTGAAGGTCCTTCGAATGGTCAGAGTGTTCCTTGAGACTTTCCTTGAGCAGTTCGGCGTAGATGAGGATTGCTGAAAGGGGGTTGTTGATCTCGTGGGCAATGCCGGCGGCCATTCTCCCGATGGAGGCGATCTTTTGTGACTGGATCAGCTGGATATTTGTATCCTCAAGTTCCTTCCTCATCTTGAGGATTTCCCTCATGTCCGTGAAGACACCGACACTCCCGATCTCCTTTCCATCGATCGTAATAATAGAGGCGGAGAGGGTGACCGGTATCTCCTTTCCATCCTTGGTTGCAACCGTCATACTGGTGGGATTCAATTTTCCGGGGGGCCCGTACTGATCACTCCGCATTTTGCGCATATTTTCCCTGGCAACGTCCATGTTATAGAATTGACTCACATGCCCCGTGTTGACGATGTCCACCGCGGAATAGCCTGTCAGCTGTTCCATGCCCTGGTTGAAAATGAGGACGTTTCCCTTGGTGTCCACCACCACAATGCCGTCCACGGTGCTTTGGATCACCTTCTCGAAGAAGGTATTGGACTTTTGGACCTCCCTCTGCAGCCTGATTCTTTCCGTGACGTCCCTTGACGCTTCGAGGAGTTGAACCACCTCGCCCTGCTCATTGTAAATGGGGGCCGCCGTGATGACATCGAAGCGCGTCTCTCCCTTTTCGTCCAGATATTCTTGATAGGTGCTCACCAGCCCCTTTTCCTTGATCTCCTCGAGCCGGTGGGTTAGAAAGCAGGCTTTGCCGTAGTCGGCGCAAGGCTTATCGAGGCCGTTCCTGATCTCATAGCATCGCCTTCCGATAACCTCCTCTGCGTTCAGCCCGTACTCCTTCAAGAAAGGCTGATTAACGGTGTGAATGGTCATGTCCATGTCCACCACCATGATCCGGTAGGGAAGGGAGTCCATGATCACTTGAATTCGATCTTTGCTCTTTTTTTGATCTTCTCGGCGCTCCTTCTCCAGCTCCACCTTTTCCATCTCCATCTGCACGAGATCCCACAGGAGCCTTGTCGCCTTGTGGTCTATGACCGAAACCCCCTTGGGCCTCTTCTCATAGACTTCATCCCGGACCTGGGCGGATCCGGTCAGCTCAATGATGAGATCTAATCCCTGGAGGTTGAAGAGTTCCCTCATATCCGTCGTGGAGAAGAGATTCAGGGTTTTCGCATAAAGGAGACCAGGGGCCTCCGGGTTGACGTCGGAGACCCCCAGGAGGTTCATCTGCAATCTCAGAAGGCGATGTTGGTCAAGGAGCTTTAGAAAGTCGTGACAAGCCTTGCCGCCCCCGACAATGGCCACGTTAAGAGGGCGTATGGCCTGTTCTCCGCGCTGAATGGGGATGGATGTTTCGTTCACTTCAGAAGCCCTTTCGAGGGAGATACCTTTCAATACTCCACCTTCTCACGTCGGCCTGAAACCAGGAATGACGCCTGCTTGAGGAGAGACTCTAGAAAATCTGAAGGGTGCAAGGGCTGACGGGGAGGCCTACGTCGCTTCCTCGGTGTTCAGCCGAATCAAAACCTTTTCTTCCAAATCCGCGGTAATCTTTCTTATAGCAAGGCTTTCGCTGACAGGACCTGAATTGTTCCAGCCTTTCTGCAAGGCCTCTTCTTTCTTTTTTCTGAATTGCTGAAGGGTGGTGGCCATGGACTTCCAGAGGAATAGCTTTTGCAGGATGTGTCGCTCCGGAGGCGTCAGGTCATTTTCAGTATCAAAGGATTCGCCGTTCTTTGTGGTAATGATCATAAGTTGCACGTCATGTTTGAATCAAACCGACAGCGTCGAGGTGGGTTATAGTAAGGGTTCTAAGAAACCTTGGGCCTCGGAAGAACGCCAGCCCTTTCGGCGATCTCCGGCACCCGGTGCTCCCATTCGATGGCCATAAGATGGACACCCGCGATTCCCTTCATCTCCTTGAATTCCTGGATCTGTTCGATCGCGAACTGAATGCCTTCTTCGGCAACCTTGCCTTTTCCAGCCCCCCTCAATCTCTTGATGAGAGATTCCGGAACGTCCATGCCGGGGACGGATTTGGCCATGTACTGGGCCATACCGACGCTCTTCATAGGGGTCACACCCGCCAGGATATGGCATTTTTCATGGAGTCCCATATCGACGGCCTTTTTCATGAACTCCCTGAATCTGTCCATGTTGTAGATGCACTGCGTCTGGACGAAGTCCGCGCCCGCCATGATCTTCATGGCAAGGCGGTGAACGCGGAAATCAAAGGGCTCTGCGAAGGGATTGGAGGCCGCACCGATAAAAAGCCTGGGCCGCACGTCGATCTCTTCGTCGTTCATGAATTTTCCCTCATCCCGCATTTTTTTCACCAGGGCGATCAGCTGCATGGAATCTATGTCAAAGACATTCTTGGCCTGGGGATGATTTCCAAAGGACTGGTGGTCTCCGGATAGACAGAGCATGTTGCGGACACCCATGGCGTAGGCGCCCAATATGTCGCTTTGGATGGCAAGGCGGTTCCTGTCGCGGCAGACCATCTGAAAGTTGGGTTCTATTCCCTCTTGGATGAGTATCGTGCACGCGGCCCAGCTGGACATCCTGACTACTGCAGTTTGATTATCGGTAATATTGACCGCGTCAACCATACCCTTCAGGTGGCCGACTTTCTCCTTAAGGTGCTCTACGTTGGCGCCCTTCGGGGGTCCGCACTCACCAGTAAAGGCGAAGTGTCCTGCGCTTAGGACCTTTTCAAGATTGCTTCCGGATTTCAGATCGCTCATTGTACCCATTCCTCCCTCACTCTTTTTCGGCGGCCTCCCTTGGGGAAATATTGAGAATGCCACAGCAAAAACTTTAGTGTCAAGAAAATATTGAGTCTTCTTTTTCAGCGCGGAGGGACTCTATAACTTGAAGGAAGAGGCGTTTTTCTGTTATTAGAAAGAGAGAACCGAATCGGAAAAGCGAATTTCGCGGTGTGTATCAGGGAGGGAAGAGTATGAAAGAAGAGAGCCTGATCTGGGTGGATCTTGCCCATGTTGACGAAGGTCCCGGCCCTGATTGCATGAGCTTTGGGTTCGATCTGGACCCCCTGATCCTATCCATTCGACGTTGCGGGCTCATCAACAACCCCTTGGTGGCAAGGAACGAACAGGGCAGGGTGGATGTCATCGCCGGGTACAGACGAATCCTCGCCCTCAAGACCCTCGGATGGGGCAGGGTCCAATGTCGGGACCTATCGGCATTGCTCCCTTCTCCCCTGGAGCGCCTTCTTTTCAATCTTCATGACAATCTCCCCACAAGGACCTTCAATGATGTGGAAAAGGGTATGATTCTCGGCCGACTCGCCTCATTAGTCCCTAGAGAAGCGCTCTTGAACGAGCACATGCCTTTACTGGGCCTGCCTTCCCACGAACCCCTCCTTCGAGTTTACCTGCAGGTGGAGGGCATGGAAGAGCCTGTCAAAAGGGCCTTGGCAGAGGGGCGGATCCCCATGAGAACCGTCAGGGCCTTGTTGGATCTGGATTTGGATTCGGTTAAGACTTTGGGTCGTTGGCTTACCGATATAATATTTAACTTTAATCAACAGTCACAATTTATTGAATATGTAAGAGATATATCCGTTAGAGAAAATAGGGAGATCTCAGAGCTGATGAGCGACGAAGGCCTGGCAGGTATCCTGCGAGATCCCAAAGTGAAAGGGCCGCACAAGGCAAAACATGTGCTCGAGAGACTGAGACAGAGGCGGTACCCCCGTTTGTGCCGTTCGCAGGAGGCGTTTCAGGAGAAGGTAAAAAGGCTTAACCTGCCGGAAGGGGTGATGGTCCGTTTCGACCCTTACTTTGAAGACCCCCATTATCACCTCGATATCTCCTTTAGGGAGGGCAAGGCCTTGAGAGAAAAGATTGTCCGCCTCTCACAACTGGAGGGGCTGGGCAAACTGGGCGATCCCTGGCCTGAAGACTCATGACGAAGATCTCTCTAATCAAAAGGGCCTTGGTGGAAGAGGCTGCTGAAGGATCTGCCTTGGCCTCAAGGATCTTGGAACGGATTAAGGGTGTCCCGGTCTTTCGAGTAACAGCACGTGACCGGGAACAAGAGCCGGTGCTTCAGGACATGGGAAAGGAGACGCTGAGGTTGGTCTCTTTCCCCGGACGATTCCTAAAGCCTTGCCCCGGCACCAGGGGATACATCTGTTGCGGATATCAGATTCTCAATGTGGGGACAAATTGCCCTCTCGATTGCAGCTATTGCATCCTCCAGGCCTATTTCAACCAGCCGTCCCTCCGGGTCTTTGTAAATCTGGACCACGAAATCGCCCCTGTGCTCAACCAGATCGACCAAAACCCTGATAGGGTTTTTAGGATAGGGACCGGCGAATTCACAGACAGCCTTGCCCTGGACCCCATAGTCGGTTGGAGCGGCATGCTTACGGGGCCCTTTTCAACCCGCAGGAACGCAGTCCTGGAGTTCAAGACAAAGACCGATCGGGTGGAAGGGCTCCTCGCTTCCAAGGGCAGGGACCGAATCATCGTCTCCTGGTCTTTGAACAGCCCCTTCATCGCCTCAAGGGAAGAGCACGGCGCCCCCAGCATTCGTAAGAGGCTCGAGGCGGCAAAGCGTTGCCAGGCGGAAGGCTTTGCCTTGGGCTTCCACTTTGATCCTTTGATCGAACATCCGGGTTGGAGGGAGGAGTACCAGAAAACCCTCGAACTTCTGGACCGCTATATTGATCCCGGGGGGATCATCTGGATGAGCCTGGGGTGCTTCAGATTCATGCCCGCCCTCAAATCCATCATCAGAAGGCGCCATCCGGGGAGTCTCGTCCTTGACGGTGAATTCGTTCCTGCCCTGGACGGCAAGATGCGCTATCATAAGCCGATTCGAATCGATATGTATGGATTCATGAGCGAAAAGCTCTGCCAATGGCACGAAGACCTTGGCCTCTACCTCTGCATGGAGGCCGGAGAGGTCTGGCAAGGGGGCCTGGGTTGGACGCCGGAGACGACGGAGGGTCTTTCCCGATACCTTGACCAAAGGGTGATTAGGTTTTTCGGTCCCCTTTAATTCGAACGGATGCCCTTACGACGACGATAGTAGTTGAACTTCACTAATGGACTGTGATAATGAACACTAGGTTAAAGAGTCCCCATGTTATGGCAAGTAAAACAGAAAGAAACAAGGATGGAGGTATTCCAATGTTAAAAGACAAAGTGGAAAGTGCGCTCGATAAGGTGAGACCTTCGCTGCAGGCGGATGGCGGTGATGTGCAGCTCGTCGAGGTGGGTGAAGACGGTGTGGTCAAGGTCAGGTTGACCGGCGCCTGCGGGGGATGTCCCATGTCCCAGATGACCCTTAAGATGGGAATTGAAAAGGTGTTGAAACAGAATGTACCTGAGATAATCCGAGTGGAGTCGGTATAGCGGGCCTTGAACAAAGATTATGAGAGGAGGAGGAATCATGGAAATTCTTAAGGTAGGCGTTGTCGGCGCCGGAACAATGGGTAACGGCATCGCTCAGGTGGCTGCGCAGATCGGCTGCCAGGTGATCATGAGAGATATCGAGGATACATTTGTCGATAGGGGGCTGAAGGCCATCGACAATTTCCTTTCCAAGAGCGTTGAAAAAGGGAAAATCAAGCCGGCCGACAAGGCTGACACCATGAGTCGGATCAAGGGAACCACGAATCTCAAAGACCTGAAGGACGTGGATTTTGTGGTCGAGGCGGTTCTCGAGGACCTCGAACTCAAGAAAACCGTCTTCAAGGAATTGGACGCTATCTGCAGGCCTGAAGTCATCCTCGCGTCAAATACGTCCTCCATGTCCATAACGGAGATAGCGGCGGCCACCAAGAGGCCTGACAAGGTTTGCGGGCTCCACTTTTTCAACCCGGTCCCCATCATGAGGCTTGTCGAGATCATTCGGGGCTATGCGAGCAGCGACCAGACGATCGCCACGGCAACGGCGCTTGCAAAAAGAATGGGCAAGGTGACTGTGGAGGTCAAAAAGGACACTCCCGGATTCATCGTCAACAGGATCATGATGCCCCATTTCATCGAAGCCATCAAAATCGTAGAAGAGGGTATCGCATCGATCGCCGATGTGGACATAGCGGTGAAAAACGGCCTCAATTACCCCATGGGACCCTTTGAGCTCATGGATCTCACCGGAATTGATATAGCCTATTCTGTGGGCGAATATTTGTACAAGGAACTGAACAAGGAGTCGAAGTGGGTGTCCCCGAATCTCTTGAAGACCATGATTCGGGCCAACAGGCTCGGGAGAAAGACTGGGGCGGGATGGTACGATCACGGTAAATAGCCCACACCCCGGACCATTACAGAAAGCAAAGAAGAAGGCAGTTCGGATGAACCGGGCTGCCTTCTTCTTTGTCCGGGCCGGAAAGGGAAAGGCTACTTATTCTTATGCCTCATCAACTTTTTCTGCTTGCGATATTTATGTTTTCTGATCTTCTTGCGCCGCTTTTTGACCACGCTACCCATTCAAAAGTGACCTCCGATCCGCTTGAATCTCCCTTTTATAACCCCACACCATGAATGTCAACCAAATATTGATGCTTTCGTAAAAAGTGCCCATAGCCGTCACTCCCGCGAAGGCGGGAGTCCAGAACTCGTTCAATTTCCTGGATTCCCGTTTTCACGGGAATGACAGAAAAGGGCATTTTCCGACTTTTTACGAGGCCGTCAATATTTGCCTTCAAAATTGATGGTCTCGTAAAAAGTCCCATTCGCCCTTCGATACCCTGGTCGCCTCTGGCGCCGCCGTAGGCGGGTAAACCTCAGGGCGAACGGATGCGGGGTCCGGTAGGTAGCGGGGTCCGGTAGGTAGCGGGGTCCGGTAGGTATCTGATTTTCCGTTCGTGGTGAGGTATCGAACCATGAACTGGATGCACGCACTTGAGTTTTTACAAGGAGGGAATAAAGCCTTTTGAAGGAACTCGGGCAGGGATACTCGATGGCCAGGGATCGATAGACATGATGGTTTACATAATATATATTATCAGAACTTACGAAAGGGTGCGTTTTTTTATGTGTCCGATCTCTTTCGCAACCCTGAGCCCTCCGTCGATGATTATAACAGCAAACTCATCCCCTCCATAACGGCAACCTGAATCGACGCCTTGGCGAATGCTCTTGGCAATGACCTTCCAAACGTTACTGAGAACCTGATCACCTGCAAGGTGCTCGAACGTATCATTGTAGGACTCGAAATCGTCTATATCGATAAGGAGATGAGAGAGAGCGGCCCTTTGCCGCTTGCCCTGACCACTTCTTCTTGGAGGCGCTTGAAAGAATGCCCTTGATTGTAAAGGCTGGTGAGAGAGTCGGTAATGGAGAGCCTGTCGAGTTCTGTTCGCAGTTCCCGCTCTCTCCTTCTAAGTTTGGCTTCTAACTCGTCGACATCAATCCGTCTCTTCTCCTGAAAGAGAGTTGGCGTAGACACGTTTTATCTTGACATGAACTAAATCGCCTAGTCCCTTGCACTTGCTAGGAAAATTAACAACCTTGTAGGTCCCGGTTCGCCCGGTGAGCTGGGCCCCCTTCTTGCTCTGACCCTCGACCAGCACTTCCTTGACGGTCCCTACCAGTTCTCTGTTTTTTTGAAGGGTGATGCCCTTCTGGAGTTCCTGAAGAATGTTCAGACGCGACGATTTTATAGGCTCAGGGACCTTTCCCTCCATACGCTTGGCAAGGGTTCCCTCTCTATCCGAGTATTTAAAGGAAAAGAGCCCATCGAACTTTATTCTCCTTATCAGGTCGAGGGTCATCTCAAAATCTTCGTCTGATTCCCCTGGAAACCCGACCATGACGTCACTCGTCACGGCTATTCCAAGATTCACTGACCTCAACCTCTCGACCAACTGCAAATAGGCCTCGCGAGTGTAACCCCTTTTCATGGAGGCTAGAATCCGGTTTGAGCCGGCCTGAAAAGGGAGATGGATATGGGGGCACAGATGTTCCAGTTGGCGGAAACACCGAATCAGTTCATCTGAGAGATCCTTGGGATGAGAGGTGGTGAAGCGAATTCTTTCGAGCCCTTCAAGGCTGTTAAGCCTCTTCAGAAGGCCGGGGAATCCGACATCTTGCCCTTCGGAGTAGCGGTAAGAATTCACATTCTGCCCCAGAAGCGTTATCTCCTTGACGCCCTGTCCAAGGAGGGCTTTCACCTCTCTCACGACCTCGTCGGGAGGCCTGCTGACCTCCCTCCCCCTCACATAGGGAACGATGCAGTAGCTGCAGAAGTTGTCGCAACCCTCCATGACGGATACGAAGCTCTTCACCTTCCCCCTGAAGTACCCCGGCCTACTGCCTGGCGGGCGTGGTCTTCGGCCGGCATCCGTAAGCGACATCCTCTCCCTGTCTTTCTCAACCCTCTTCAATGCCTCGGTGATCCTGGTGATTTCTCCTGTGCCAAGGACCAGATCCAACCCTGGAAATCTCTGGAGGAGTGTAGGGCCTCTATGTTGGGCGACGCAGCCCATGAGGCCGATGATGATATCCGGCCTCTTTTTCTTCAGACCCAACAGCCGGCCAAGAAGGCTTACGGCCTTCTGCTCCGCCCTTGCCCTGACTGTGCAGGTGTTGATGAGGATGAGATCCGCCTCTTCGGGATCCTCGGTGGGGCTGAAGTCGGCGTTTTGGAGGACTTGACCGACATAGTCTGAATCGTATTCATTCATCTGGCAACCCATGGTTGCGATGTAATAGCGTTTTGCCAATAACTCAGTCCCCCGCTCCTTCGTCTTCTTCCAATAGGCGGACCTATTTTTCGTCCCCCTTGCCGGGCAGTCGCCTCCGAGGCCCATATCTCTCTGCCGGGGAGGGACGTGATTGCAGGCCGGATCTCCCCTAAAAGGAGCCAGCCCTATGCCCTCCTCCCGTTCTGTCAGGTCTTTCAACAATTCCGAGATCAGCTCTTCGCATCCGGGCGAGATCTTCAGCTCCACCAGGGCCTCATCGGGGTCGACGGTGCTCACCATGGCCATGCCGTCATAGGATTCAACGGTCACCCTGAGGTATGCGATCTCCCCGGGGTCTATTCGGTAGATGCGTCTAATCGTCTCCATCCCGGTCCTTGTAAGTAGCGCCTCCCCACCTCAATTTCTCCCTCAGGATTTCAAAATACCCCTGGTCCGGGGATTTGACCAATTTTATGCGCTCCTTGGAGGTGGATATCATGACTTTATCGCCGTAAGAAAGATTAAACCCGACCTGGCCATCGAGTGTGAGGCTCACCCTCTCCTCGCTCTCATTGGCTAGCCTGATGGATACGGTATGTTCGGCCGGAAGGATGATAGGCCTATTCGTCAGGGTAAAGGGGCAAATGGGGGTCAGGATAAAGCTTTCCATGGTCGGAAAGAGGACCGGGCCTCCTGCCGACAGATTGTAGGCCGTCGAGCCGGTGGGCGTCGAGACGATCAGGCCGTCGGCCCTAAAGGTCGTCAGGAACTGGTTATTGATGTACACGTCGAGATCTATGATCCTTGCCAGGGCTCCTTTGTTAATCACCACGTCATTAAGAACCACAAAACGACAGGCCTCTTCATCCTTGCGAAATACTTTTGTTTCCAGCATGAGCCTGCTTTCCACCTCAAGTTCCCCTCTGAGCATCATTTCCACGGCAGGATAGAGCCTTTTCAGGGTAATCTCAGTCAGGAAACCCAGGCCGCCCAGGTTCACGCCAAGAATGGGCGCCCCGTACCTGGCAACCTTACGGGCCGCCCCGAGCAGGGTTCCGTCCCCCCCCAGCACGATGAAAAACGCTACGTCCTCCGGGATAACCATGGTTGGGTCTTCGAGGCATCCCGTCACCCCTCCCTTGGCGCTCATCTCGACGAAAAATGCGGTGACCCCTCTATCGCTCAACCATTGCTCTAGTTTTTCGGCCTCTGCCTTTGCCGGTTCAAAATGCTGCTTGCATATGATGCCTACCGAAGTCTTGGACATGGCAATGTTCCCTTATTCGAATGCGCCTACCCCTTGGCTTCCTCCTTCGGGAAGAGAGGCGGGCGGGTTTGTGGGGTTGACGAAGAGGGGCACCAAACGGAACCCCTTCACATCCACGAGGCCCCTGTCAGTGAGCTT
>JAZDGZ010000230.1:0-2570 GCA_043806375.1 Pseudomonadota bacterium
TCATAAATTTGATTTGAGAGGGTTACCCGCCTCTGGCACCGGCGTAGGCGGGTGAACCTGGTTTTAAGAGACAGGACTCGTCCCCGAAAACACCAATGAAATCAAGGTGACTCGCAATGAATTCTATCGATATTGGACAGCAATGATGCCACGTATCAATCAGAACTGCGAAAAGAAGGCCTTACCGCCTCAGCGCAGCCACAAGATGCTCACACACGTAATCCACCTGTTCCTCGGTCATGGTCCCGAAAAAAGGCAAGGCCAAAACAGACCGCGCAGCGGCTTCCGTGACAGGGAAGTCGCCTTCCAGGTACCCAAATCGCTCCCGGTAAAAGGGCTGCAGGTGGATAGGAGCGAAATATACCCGCGACGGAATCCCATGTCTTTCCAAAGCAGTCATGACCTTTTCCCGATTGACCTGCGAGGCCAAGCGAATGACATACACGAACCAGGACATGCGGGTGGTTGTGGAGGAGATGTGAGGTGTCTGCACGCCCTCTACATCCTTAAGCCGTTCATTGTACCATCGCGCCACCCGTTCGCGCCTGACCAGAAGTTCTTCCATGCGGCCGAGTTGGGCCAGTCCCAGGGCGGCACTCATCTCCCCCAGTCGGTAATTGTAACCCAAACGAGAATGATTGAGCCATGCGTCATGAAGGTCGCGTCCCTGGTTGCGGAGCGATTGGTAGAGATCACGCCATTCAGCCCGGTCGGTGATGATCATTCCCCCTTCGCCAGTGGTCATCTGTTTGTTAGGGTAAAACGCAAAGACAGCAGCGTCTCCTAAGGTGCCGGCTTTGCGCCCCTTGTACTCGGCGCCTACAGCCTCACAGGCATCTTCGATAACGGTCATGCCATACTGCCGGGATATGTCCACGATGGGATCCATGTCAGCAGGCTGACCGAAAACATGAACCGGGAGAATGCATTTGAGATTTCGGATGTTGCTTGGTGAATTTCGAACTGCTGGAGGAAGCCAGCGACTACCCGCTTCTCCACCTTTGGCGAGGTCGTGGCTGGCTTCGGCGATGAGGGAGGGGTCAATATTCAGAGTGTCGGGATCAACGTCCACAAAGATCGGGATAGCACGCTCGTAGAGCATGACGTTGGCCGTAGAAATGAAGGAGAAAGGAGTCGTAATGACCAGGTCGCCCTCGCCCACGCCGGCCGCAATGACGCAGAGGTGCAGGCCGGCCGTGCCGCTGGACACACCGGCTGCGTAGCGCGCCCCATTCCACGCGGCGAAGCGCTCCTCAAACTCAATGATGCGTGGACCAATGCTGAGGTGAGGGGTTTGAAGCACCAGGTTCACTGCCTCGATCTCGGCAACAGTGATGTCAGGGCTTGCCATGGGTATATTCATGTGCCTTCCCATTTCTTAATCATCCGTGCCCTTCGTGGGGGGGGATTGACAGGCAAGACTTCGGGCGGGTAAAGGGGAGGTGAAAAGGGCCTCTCCAAAGCCGCGACCTCTATGGGAGGCTTTCGGGATAAAAGATCCGAGCCGGAAAGCGAGTGCCAGGAGCACCAATCCTTCAAGGCCGACAATCAAAAGGGTCATCCACGTTGTCAGCCGGAGAGTCAGGAGAGCCGTCGCCCCAAGGATCAGAGCCAGCCCGTACATAATCACGATTGTTTTCCTCATAGAAAGGCCTGCCGCATTGAGAAGATCGTAGAGGTGATCCCGGTCACCAGAGATGATCCTTCGGTGGTTGGCCAGCCGCCTGGTGATCGCAAGGAAGGTATCGAAAACCGGCACACCCAGAATCAGCACAGGCACCACAAGCCCTTTGAAATCGTAGGGTTGGGATGTCAGGAGAATCGCCATCGTTGCCAGGACAAAGCCCAGGAAGAGGCTCCCCACATCCCCCATGAAAATCCTGGCCGGACAAAAGTTATGATACAAAAACCCAAGGGCAGAGCCCATTAGAGCGACCGAAAGTACCACAACGAGCTGGTTCCCGAGCATCAGTCCGGCGAGGCCGAAGAATAATGCAGCTATGACTGTGACCCCTGCCGCCAGGCCGTCCATCCCATCCAAAAGGTTCACGGCACATGCGCCGCCGACAAGATAAAAGAGCGTGAGAGGAACGGCGACAATGGCAACAGGTATGAACCGCACCTGGATTCCAAAGGTACTGACCAGCGCTGCAGGAAGGAATTGGAGTGCGTACTCGACTCTGGACGGCACCTTTCCCATATCACCCAGCAAGCCTACCCCACAAATCAGGGCCGCGCCGCCCATAACGGCAAAAAGTTTGACGGTCTCCTGAGCATCGAGGGCGTGGGCGAATAGCGGCCTGGCCAGGAATATGCTCACTGCAAAAGCAACGAACATAGCAAGCCCGCCTGTTCTCGGCGTCGGACTCGAATGGATGGACAGTTCACCCGGCATGTCCATCACACCCAGCCTCACACCGATAAGTCTGGCCAAGGGCGTCAGCCCTAAACAAATAACCAGTGATATGATAAAGATTCCCACAAGGCCAAGCGTCACGTCTCAGTCCCCCGTCTTTCCCCTCTGATCATTTTTTGCCGCAGATACACGCTGACTCACGCAGATTTGCACC
>JAZDGZ010000231.1:0-3928 GCA_043806375.1 Pseudomonadota bacterium
TCCGGCCTTGCGACGCCAATGAAACGGCTGAGGCGTGGCGTCTCGCGGTAAGCGGAGACAAGGGCCCGGTGGCCCTTGCCTTGACCCGGCAAGGGGTACCCACACTTGATCGCAAAAGATTCGCCTCTGCAAAGGGCCTGAACCGAGGGGCCTACATCCTCAGCGATGCAGCGGGAGGAAAACCGGACCTGATCTTTATCGCCAGCGGATCCGAGGTCCATATCGCACTGGAGGCGGCCGAAAAGCTAAAGGCGGGGGGCGTTCCCGTGCGGGTCGTAAGCATGCCTTCCTGGGAATTATTTGAAAAACAGACGGAGGCCTATCGTGACGAGGTTCTGCCGCCTGATATTGAGGCCCGAATTGCCGTAGAGGCCGGGGCGACGCAGGGCTGGCATCGTTATGTGGGGCTCAGGGGCGGGGTCATTGGGATCGACCACTTTGGGGCATCTGCCCCCTACAAGACCCTCTATGAGAAGTTCGGCCTCACCGCCGATCACGTGGCTGGCAAGGCACTAAAGCTGTTGGGAAAAAGCTAAGTCATGAAACTCAGGGGCAGCCTCCGTGCCGACCTGTTGGGCAGCCACTCACCGCCGACTCCCCGCTCACGCGAAGCGACCCTCCCCTACCTGATATCCGCGTGATAGCTTTGCAGGGATTTGACGCTCCCGTGTCCCTTCCGGACAGCGGAGATGCCCCTCGCCGCCGCAAGGGCTGCCGCCAGGGTCGTGATATAGGGCACCCTGTACTTGATAGCCGATTTTCGAATATATGAATCATCATGCTTGCTCTGCTTGCCGCTCGGCGTGTTAATGACCAGCTGAATCTCACCGTTCTTGATGCTGTCCACGATATTGGGTCGGCCCTCATAAACCTTCAGGATGGGCTCTGATGGGATGCCGCGTTCTGCCAGGAATTGATGGGTCCCTTTCGTCGCCCTGATCTTGAATCCCAAGGCATCGAACTGCCTGGCCACCTCGAGCACCGCGGGCCTGTCCTTCTCCGAAACCGTCATCAGCACCGTTCCCTCTGAAGGCAAAACCTGCTGGGCAGCCTCCTCTGCCTTGTAAAAGGCGAGCCCAAAGGAATCGGCCATGCCCAGCACCTCGCCCGTAGAACGCATCTCCGGCCCCAGAAGGGGGTCCACCTCCGGGAACATATTGAAGGGGAAGACCGCTTCCTTAACCCCGAAATGGGGAATGACCTTGGGCTCGATCTTCAGGTCGGAGAGCCTCTTTCCGAGCATCAGCTGGGTGGCCAGGCGGGCCATAGGGATATTGCATACCTTGGAGACGAGGGGGACGGTCCTCGAGGCGCGCGGGTTTGCCTCAAGGATATATACCACGTCCTCTGCTATGGCATATTGGATGTTCATAAGCCCGACCACGTGGAGTTCCACCGCGATCTTTTTCGTGTATTCATAGATCGTCTCAAGATGTTTGGCAGGGATGCTGATGGGTGGAATGACGCACGCCGAATCGCCCGAATGGATCCCTGCCAGCTCGATATGCTCCATAACGGCAGGCACAAAGGCATCCGTGCCGTCTGCAACGGCGTCCGCCTCCGCCTCGATGGCATTTTCCAAAAACTTGTCTATCAGGATGGGCCTTTCGGGCGTCACGTCCACGGCAGCAGCCACATAATACCGCAACATCTCCTCATCATGGATCACCTCCATGCCCCGTCCGCCAAGGACGTAAGAAGGTCGCACCATCAGCGGATACCCTATTTTTCCGGCGATCTCCAGCGCCTCCTCCATGGTGCTTGCCATTCCCGATTCGGGCTGGGGAATGCCGAGCCTTCGCATCACCTGACGAAAACGGTCGCGGTCCTCGGCGAGATCTATCGTCTCCGGGGTGGTCCCGATGATGTTGACCCCTGCGGCAGCCAGCTCGCCGGCAATATTGAGCGGCGTTTGCCCGCCGAACTGGACGATGACCCCCTCCGGTTTTTCCTTCTCGTAGATGCTCAAGACGTCCTCCACCGTGAGGGGTTCAAAATAGAGTCTATTGGAGGTATCAAAGTCGGTAGACACGGTCTCCGGATTGCAATTGACCATGATCGACTCATACCCCTCGTCCCGGATGGCAAAGGCCGCGTGGACGCAACAGTAATCGAACTCGATCCCCTGTCCGATCCGGTTGGGACCTCCCCCCAGGACCATGATCTTCCTTTTTGAACTGCTCTCAACTTTGTCGACGGCGTTGTACGTGGAGTAATAATAGGCGGCATCCTCGACACCGCTGACCGGAACAGGCTCCCACGCCTGCACAACGCCCAGGGAGAGGCGACGCTGCCTGATATCCTTCTCCGGCAGACCGAGGATCTTGGAGAGATAGCGGTCTGAGAAGCCATCCTTTTTGGCCTGAACCAGGAGATCGTCGGGAAGGCCCTTTCCCTTGAAGCCCAGGATGACCTCTTCAAGGTCCACCAACTCCTTCATCTGCTCGATGAACCAGGGTTTGATATCGGTTTTCTTATAAAGGGCCTCGACGCTCGCCCCCTTACGCAAGGCCTCGTACATGATAAACTGCCGCTCGCTCGTCGGGTTGACCAAGAGATCCATCAGGTCCTCCAGGCCTTTCTTGTGGAAATCCTTTGCAAAGCCGAGGCCGTATCGGTTGTTCTCTAAGGACCGGATGGCCTTTTGCAGGGCCTCCTTATAGGTCTTGCCTATACTCATGACTTCACCGACCGCCCTCATCTGGGTTCCCAGCTTGTCTTCGGCCCCCTGGAATTTTTCAAAGGCCCACCGCGCGAATTTGACCACCACGTAGTCGCCCCAGGGGATGTATTTATCGAGGGTCCCCGCTCTCCAGTACGGGATCTCATCCAGGGTTAACCCCCCTGCCAGCATGGAGGAGATCAAGGCGATCGGGAATCCTGTGGCCTTGGAGGCGAGGGCTGAGGAGCGGGAGGTCCTGGGGTTGATCTCAATGACGACCACCCTCCCTGTCCGGGGATCATGGGCGAATTGGACATTGGTCCCGCCGATCACCTGGATCGCCTCCACAATGTCGTAAGAATATTTCTGAAGACGCTTCTGCAGATCCGGGTCGATGGTCAGCATAGGGGCTGTGCAGAATGAATCGCCCGTGTGCACGCCCATGGCGTCCACATTTTCAATGAAGCAGACGGTGATCATCTGGTTCTTGGCATCCCGCACGACCTCCAGTTCGAGCTCTTCCCAGCCCAAGACCGATTCCTCCACCAGGATCTGCCCCACGAGGCTCGCAGAAATCCCCCGGCTGGCGACCATTTGCAGCTCCTCCACATTATATACAAGGCCTCCTCCGGTGCCTCCAAGGGTGTAGGCGGGACGGATCACGACCGGGTAACCCAGTTCAGCCGCTGCCTTCTCCGCCTCTTCAACCGTGAAAGCGGGGCTGCTCCTGGGCATTTCAATTTTGAGCTTGTTCATTGTCTCCTTGAAGGCAATTCGGTCCTCTCCCCTCTCAATGGCATCCACGGCCACACCGATCATCTTGACCCCGTACCGCTCAAGAATCCCCCTTTTCGCAAGTTCGGAGGATAGGTTCAGCCCCGTCTGGCCGCCCAAATTCGGCAAGATGGCATCAGGCCTTTCCTTCTCAATGATTTCCTCCATGGTCTTCACGTTGAGCGGTTCTATATACGTCACATCGGCCGTGCCGGGGTCGGTCATGATGGTCGCCGGGTTGGAATTGACGAGCACGATCTCGTAGCCCAGCTTTCTGAGGGCCTTGCAGGCCTGGGTCCCTGAATAATCAAACTCACAGGCCTGGCCTATGACGATAGGACCTGAACCAATGATCATCACCTTTTTGATATCATCTCGTCTTGGCATAAGAGTCCCCTTTTCACTCCCTTCCGGTACCACGGCAGAGTTTACTTTGTCTTACTTTTGGTGTGATTTTTTAGTGTATATAATTTCAGAAGCAGGTGGGAGGGA
>JAZDGZ010000232.1:0-3222 GCA_043806375.1 Pseudomonadota bacterium
GTCTCCTCCTCCTGAAAGGGGCATTTGATCTTACTGCAACATTTGCCACAGTCGGCGCAGGATTCGCCGTGTTGCCAGAGTGGATTGATTTGGAGGAGCGTCAGATCCTGTCCCCTCATGGGGGGGAAAGTGATAGGAATCGGGGGTGAGAAGTCTTTTCTTAAGTAATGGTAGGCCTGCCTATAGGTATAGTCGGCCAAACGGGGGACCATGCGGGCAAACCTCCAAAACTGAAGAGGAGAGCCCAAAAACCAATAACTGAAGAGAGGTGAAAGGACGTATAACCCTAGGAACGTTATCATTCCAAAGGTCAAGGAAGAGATGAAAAGGATGCGGGCTCCCGTCCACTGAAGCCTCTTGAATTGCATGGCCGCCGCGGCCGGATAGAAGAAGGGCCCAACCTTGATGACTTCTCTGATGTGAGTCTCCATGTGCCTTGTCCCCAGGGGCGCTTGCCTCTACTTGGTCTGGACAGGGGGCAACACCGAAAGAACGGGGCAGGTCGCATCGCGGATAACCCGATCAGTGGTGGATCCCACAAAAAGCGTTTCAGCGAGGTTTTGACCGCGCACCCCGAGCACGATCAGATCGATGTCATGAACGACGACATACTTGGTGAGTTCCTCGTGGGGCTGCCCGGCCAAAAGGACGGTGATAGGGGTGCACCAACTGCGTGCCTCCTCAGGAACCATATTGGCGAGCTTGTCTTTCAATTGGTTCCGCAGATCCTGGTGCTCTTTGTCTTTAACTCCCGATCGCGATTTGATCAAATCCTGATAAACAGGAGGCTCAATCACATGGACCAGATAGAGATCGGCTTGGAATTCTTGGGCAAGACTGAGACCGTACTGAAAGGCGAGGCCGGAGTTGGATGAGAAATCGCATCCCACCAAGATCCGTTTGAACCTGATCTCTTGACCTGCCGGGGGCACAGCCCCGCCATCCGAGGCGCGCACAACCATCAAAGGGCAAGGGAGCGTTCTCATGAGACGCTCGGTGACCGAGCCCAGGAGAAGTCGCTTGAGGCCGGACCGGCCATGGCTCGCCGCTATGGTGAGATCGGCAGCCTTTTCTCCGGCCAGGCGGGCGATTTCATGGGTAGGGCTGCCTACGCTGATGAGCGGCTCCCAGTCTACCTGCTCGTCGCCCATCAACTTCTTCATCTCTTCGTGGGCGTAGCGTGTCATTCGAATCTGCTGGTCTTCCAGAGCCAGGACGGCTTCACCATAGATGGCGGCGGGGGAGAGATCAATCACGTGACACATATAGAGCTTTGCCTTGAACTCCCTGGCCAAGGCGATGGCGTAAGGAATCGCATGATTCGAGACATCTGAAAAATCCGTCGTACAAATGATACGCTTTAGTTGTACCCTCATACGCTATACCCCTTTCTGTCCATGGGCGATCAAGGGCTTTGGGAAGAATAGAGGCTCAGACCCCATTTCTCCTGAAAATCGATGCCCTCGAAGGCGGCCATGGAACCAACAGATTATGTGGACTCCAGCCCTCCCTTTTTCGAACGGACCTAGCGGCAGAGGGGCGAGTTCAGCCCTTCAGACCCTTGGCCCCTGTGATCATACAAGCGTCTTTCGCATCCCCAGGAAGTAGCCCATGCTGGAAACGACAACATGAGAGACGATGGTGATTGCGAAGGACCAGAGGATCATCACGAGGGATGGCCTGATCACGAAGAAGAGAAACAACCAGATCCCCACGGTCAGGTCCACTTGATCAAAGAGAAAGAAGGCGATCCCGGTGAACCCCTTTTTCCTCATCCCTGGTGCAATTTCCAACTGGCGTTTGACGAAGCTGTTGGGCAACTCCCCCACTGTCATTCCAAGGCCGAGAAGAAGCCCGATCAGGGGGCCGTGCTTCTCATAGTCAAAGAAGGGAAGCCAACGGGGGAGATAGTCCTCACCCTGAAACCAGGCCTGAATCAATGTCCCCAGAGTGCAGAAGGCCACATTGATCGCGAGCCCCCTCCAAGTCTTGTGATCCCCAAAGATCCTTTTTCCCCTAAGGTGCAGGCCCAGGTCAAGAGGTTTTTTTATCAGCGCCAACCAATCATATCTTATGCAAAGTCCCTGTGCAATGGCTGTCAAAAGGATCGGAGACCCCAGGAACATGAGTTGGTAGGTCATCCTGAGCACGGCGACCCTTCATGAGACCCCGAAAAACTGGGCATACGCGTGTTTCGCGATCCATTGCATCGAGTAGAGCATGGACTGGGTGTAGTGGTTGACCTGAAAGTTGCAGGTGGAAAGACAATGGGGGCTGCATTCCTGCTTCTGCCTACGTAACCGCTGGGGGTCGAATTTCGGCCCCTCATAGATGTTCCCCCAATCATCCTCGGATCCATATAGTTCAAAGCAGGGCGCGAAACTGCCGTCCAGACGAATCACCATGCTGAATCGCCCGGCACAGCAGGACCATGGGGATAGTTGACGGCGGATGAAGGGCTTCATGGCACGAAGGTGCTCCACAGAGTTGACCATGGTGTAGCCTTCAAGGTTTTTCTGGATCAACCAATCTATGAGTTCGTCCACGGCATTGAATTCTTGCTCCGTGATCCACCCGCCGTTCCGCTCCTCTTTGAATCCCTCATATTCGATGGGTGGAGGTTCGTTGATGTGGTAGTCCGTGGCAATACCGTAGTCATGGGCTATCTCCGTGAGTTCTCTCACATCCTTCACGTTTTTGCCTGTGATATTGATATTAAAGAAGGTGATGTACCCGTATTTTTTTTCCTGGCTTACCAGGTACTCGAACTGAGGCTTTATCCGCGTAAAATATTTGGGTATCCCCTCATAACCCTCAACCGCATCCACCGCCAGGTTGACGGTGGATACACCCGCCGACCCAATCTCATCGATGAAGGCCTCGTCGAGGAGAATGCCATTGGTGGGGAGGTAGACAAAAAAGCCCCTTTCAACGGCGTACCTGGTCAACTCCACGATGAAATCCCTTCGTACCAGCGGCTCTCCTCCCATGTAGGCGATGACCCTGCACCCGACCGAATGGAGCCATTCGACAGCATCTTTTGCCATGTCCGTGGGCATGCCGGGAATCCTTTTTCCCCTGCTATAGCAGTAGTGGCAGTTGAGGTTGCAGTCGAGATCCGTGTAGAGGAAGGAAAGGACCGGCCTGAACTCCTTTGAATGGATTCGGGATTTCAAGTAGGGCACGATCCAGCTCCTGTAAGCCCTCGTGAAATTGTTCAGG
>JAZDGZ010000233.1:0-5998 GCA_043806375.1 Pseudomonadota bacterium
ATCAGATCAAGCCGGGGATTCATTGCCAGTAAAAATAACCACCTCATCCCCTTCAACCATGAAGCGCGCGTTCAGGCCGGCCTCCTCCGTAATGCTCTTCATGTAGGCTGCGACTTCATCGAATTCCCTGTCCTGGCGGGAAAGGATTCTCGGCCGCGCGTCCCGATCAATTATGGCCGGGAGGAAGGAAACGCGCTCTATCCGCTTATTCTCGACTGTGCACCGGACGGCGATGGTCTTCCGCGCCGCCTCAGGATAAGGATATGTGTGCGCCCAGTCGGGGTCGATCACCCAATCATGTGTTTTCAGGAGTTGCTGCTGCCACCGGGTGAGATTCGGCCAGGTGCGGAAGTTGGAGTCCAGGGCAAAGTTGCCGAGACTGTAGAAAACCGGTTTCCCCCGGTAGACCTCGATCCCTTTCAGAATATGGGGATGAGTACCGATGATAATATCGGCCCCCGCATCAATCGCTGCATGCGCCACCGGTCTCTGATAGGCGGCCAGCCGGACCGGCACGAAATGAAGCCCCCAGTGCAGCGAGAGCACGACGACATCCGCGGTTTGCCTCGCTTTCCCCACGGCGGCGAGCATGGCGCTCAGGTCTTCCTCGTTCGGGTAGGTGAAGATCACAGGCGGACAACCCGGCTGATTGGGTTCCAGCATTTCGTACAGCGTTCTAATCCGCAGCGGCGCAATCCCCGGTCTCGACTCGTCCACCCAGTGTCCGAAGGGCAGGATGGAACAGAAGTCCAGGAAAGCCAGCCTCACACCCTGGCGTTCCAGGATGACCGGCTCCCGAGCCTGCACCACGGTGTTTGCAGCCCCGACTACCAGGATGCCGTTCTGGTGAAGAAGCTCGATGGTGTCGGTCATGGCTTCCACACCCCAGTCCAGAGTGTGGTTGCTGGCATAGTTGACGACATCGAACCCGCCCGCCTTCAGTGCCGCCGCGTTTCTCGGATGCGCCCGGGCCGGTCCCCGCGAGGCTGTACCGCGCGAGCCCCTCTCGGAGAAGTTTGTCTCGAGTTGGCACATCCTGATGTCGAATCGTCCCAGCACACCGGCACAGTGATCAAAGAACTTCTCGGGCGCTTCCCGGTTGGGCATGACGTCGCCCACAGCGCATAAGTTCAAGCTCAACTTAGATTCCCCAATCGTCATCGTGCCGGGACCTCCTTGTCAAAGATTGAAGGCGGTAGTGTACCCTTCATAAATAGCCGCCGGTATCCTCCCGAAGCTTGTCGCATCGCCTATCATGAAGGTTTCCGGAGAGATACCTTGGATCTCCCCGGTCAGGGTGGAGTGAGACGGGTCCAGGTCGAGGGCCAGGATCACGGTATCGGCTTTTACCAGGGTTGTCTCGACGATGCCCAGGCTGACGTGGATGCCATCCTCGGTGATTTCTTTGATTTCCGTTGCCGTCAATACGGTAATATTGCCTTCTTTTATTTCGGACTTTATGGCGGCCATAATGTTCACTTCAACGTCCTTACCGATCTGGCCGGACGGCTCAATAACGGTCACTTTCTTCCCGGCATGGGCCAGGGCCAGCGCCAGGGAACAGCCGGGGAACTGGCCGCCTACGACGGCGACATTCCTGCCGATCGGGAAACCCAGTCTGAGGGACCGCCGGACCATCGCCGCCGTGATGAAAGGCCGGACAACTGCCGTCAGCAGAGTCAGCCAGAAACCCTTATGGAGCGGGTGCCCGTTCAGCAGCCTCGCCAAGTCCCTGGCGCTGAAGACGCGGCTCCCGCTCGTGCCAGGCACATCTGGGGTCACAAAATCACCGCCGCAAGCCAGGATGATCACATCCGGCTGTATTTCACGGGCCAGAGCCGCTGTGACCTCGGTGCATAGCCTGACGTCAACCGATAGTTTCCGGACCTGTGCCACCAACCATTTATGGAAGACGGTGATTTCCGCGTTATGGACCCCCCCTATCTGCATCAACCCGCCCAGCCGCTTCCCCTTCTCGAATAACGTCACTCGATGACCCCTCAATGCCGCTACTCGGGCGGCTTCGAGGCCCGCCGGACCTCCCCCAACAACCATGACTGACTTAACCACTTCAGCCTTACTGATGACGTCGTACTGGCCTTCTTTGCCCACGACCGCGTTAATGCTGCATCGTATGGGCAGCGTTTTGTGGCGGGCATGCCGGCATTCGTTGCAGCTGAGGCACGGTCGGATGTCTTCGACTCGCCCCTCAGCTACTTTCAGGGGCCAATCAGGGTCGGCAATCAGAGCCCGGCCTTCGTAAATGAAATCAGCCTTGCCATCCTGCAGCACTTTGTTGGCCAGCTTAGGATCATTCAACCTGCCGCCAACGAAAACCGGGATATTTGCCGCCTGCTTCATCGCCTCCGCAAAGGGAATGAAGATACCCCGGGGATAGAAATAGGGCGGTACTGCCGGCATTTTGGCTTCGTAAACGCCGGAAGATATCCCGATTCCGTTCACGCCGGCTGTCTCCAGTTTCTTCGCCAGCAGCCGTGACTGCCCGACATCCCACCCACCCGGCAGAAAATCCGCAATCGAGAACTTGACGGTCAGTGGCAGGTCGTGGCCGGTAGTCTCCATGATAGAGGCCACGATCTCCAGCAGGAAGCGGCACCTGTTGTCAAAGCTGCCGCCATACCGGTCACCGCGTTTGTTGAAATAGGGCGACAGGAACTCGGTGATGAGATAGCCGCCGTGAGCCAGTATCTCGATCATGTCGAAGCCGGCCTGCTTGATGTTCCCCGCGGCAACGCCGCACAGCCTCACGATGGCTTCGATCTCGTCTATGGACAGTATCCGTGGTCGGTCCTCGCGGCCTATGGCGGGGACTCCGGAAGGAGAAACCGGCTGGGTCTGGGTGTCGGGCCGCCACGGCTTGCCCTTGGCCTGGGCTCCGGCGCCCGGCTGTAGTTGTATGGCCGCCCGGGCACCGTTATCGTGGATGCTCCGGGCCAAGCGGGTAAGCCCGGGAATGTACTGCGGGTCGTCGGCTCTCAGTCCCTGGCCAAGGGGTCTTAACGGGTCTACGGCCGTAGCCCCGAAGCATGGCTCAACAATGATGAGACCGGCCCCTCCTCGCGCTCTCCTGGCATGCCACTGGACAAGAGTATCGGTGACTTCGGCGTTCTCACCGGCAAAGCCCGTCCCCATGGCGGGCACAACGATGCGGTTCTTGACTGTCAGGCTGCCGATACGTCCCGGCTCTAGCAGACTGGATAATATTCGCACGGGGTCTCTCCTGTCTCTGACTGCATTTTTGATATTGCTCTTGGCAGATCGAAGTATAGGGGGTTGTTATTGCTTGTCAAGGAATTTCATGCATCGAAAAGCAGGGACTGACGATGCTATGGGAAAAGGGGCCCAATAGTGTTCTCAGGTGCCGAGCGAAGAAACCCGGGGGTGATTCGCTGTAGTAGCCAATGGGGACTATGTCTTCCCCCCACAGACGGCCAGGTTTTGACCGGTCACGAAACTTGCCCCGTCTGAAACTAGGAACGTTACCACTGTTGCTACTTCTTCAGGCCTGCCGAACCGGCGCAGAGCAGTTCTCTTCAACGCATCTTCATACATCTCACCTATTTTGGGGCGGGCGGCTGTTTTGACTGAACCGGGGGACACACAGTTGACATATACTCCAAAAGGGCCCACTTCCTTTGCCAGGGACTTGGTGAACATGATAATGCCGGCTTTAGCGGCAGAGTAATCGGCCTGCTTTACTTTACCGGTCATGCCAGCAGCCGAAGCGATGTTTACAATCTTTCCGCTTCGGTTCTGAATCATGTGATCGAGGACAGCCCGGCAACAGTTAAATACTCCCTTCAGGTTAATGTCCACAATCGCGTCGTTGATAGCCTGCGTCGATTCGTGGAAAAGGGACATCTTTCCCCGGGCACTGCCTCCGTGACAGTTCACCAGTATGTCGATTTTACCGAATTGGTCGAGGGCTGTTTTGGTCATCTGGTTGACCTCGGCGGTGCTCGTAACGTCCACCTTCAGAGCAATCGCCCTATGGCCCTGAGCTCGCAATTCGTTAGCCACTTTGTTCGCCTGGCCGATATAAATATCGCTCACGACAACAGCAGCTCCCTCCTTTGCCAGATCTGCACAGATCGCACTTCCCAGTCCCCCTCCGCCCCCCGTTACGATTGCAACTTTACTCTCCAGTTTCATTTTGCACTCCTTCCATACGTACAGAGGCACAGGCCCAGAATCGGAGGTGTGACGATTTCCCCCCTGATTCAGTGGACCGTTTGCTTCAGGTCCGTTAGCTGAACGGTCCCTTTGTCACCACATTCATCAGCTCACCGATATTCTTTACTTCCTCTAAAGTCAACACCATCTCAATACTTCGCTCCAGTTGTTTGCGAGAAAGTACGTTTTGGGCGCAGTCACGATATTTGTCCGAGAGTTCCTGAAGTGTTAACGGTGCCTCCGGAGTTCCCCGAGGGATATTGACCTGATTTTCATAAGTCTTCCCATCTTTGAGTCTTACCGTGATTGGATTCCCTGCCCTGCCGGATGATAAAGAGCCATTATAAATTGGCACGTCTTCCCTTAGTTGTAGTTGCACCTTGGACATAATTTCTCTTATGATGGGCCGTTGCACCATCTCGTCGGTGAACGTGCCAAGATTTATTTTCCTATCCACTAATGCCGCTGCCATAGTGTAAGGTAAGCAGAACTTTCCCTCAAGACCGGTATGTGCATCGGGTCGCAAGGGGGATATATTCCTGGGAACGCCCACAATGATAGCGGCTACCTGTTCATGTTTTATATCTTTTCCCTCGATCAACTGGAGGATGGAATCCAGAGCACGGTGATTCAGCATGCAACAGGGGTACTTCTTAACGGTAATGCCATGGGAGATGATATGAAAAGGATTTCCCAGCTTTTCCACCATCTTCTGTTCGTCATAATTTCCTTTCCCAAAAAAGCTATCCCCATATCCTTGGGATGTTTCAATAATATTGGCATCTCCGGTAAAGCCCTCTTTGGCTAATAGAGCTGACATAACCCCTGCCCGGCAGGCAGTGCCGGCATGAAGAGGTTTAGTCATGGTGCCGGCATTGGCGCTTAGGCCGGCCACTTGTGAAGCGGCAATACCGAAAGCTGCCCTCACCTGGTTTACGTCCAACTTCAGGAGCTTTGCTGCAACAGCCGCAGCGCCTATCGTACCGAATACGGGGGCGGTATGAAGCCCCTTTTCCGCCCGTACGTACTTTGAACCAAACCCAATCTTACCTGCAATTTCATACCCGATGATCAGGGCCTCCAGTATTTCCTTGCCTGATGAGTTAAGTTTTTCTCCGATCGATAGGGCAGTGGGCACGATACAGATACTGGGGTGTCCCACGGAGAGGCCGACATCATCGTAATCCAGGGCATGACACATCGTCCCATTTGCTAAAGCTGCCATTTCCGCTGATGTTCGAAAGTCTCCTCCAATAACCGAGGCTTCCGGGGTTCCCCCCCTTTCTTTGGTATACTTTATGATAATTTCCCCGATCGGGTCGTTTACGGCAGCCAAAATCACACCCAAACAATCAAGGGTTGCAGATTTAGCTTTAGTAACCGCTTCCTTTGGAATAGCATCAAAACTGGCTTCCACAATAAAATTTGCAAGTCTTTCCGTTATCCCCATAAAGGCTCCTTCTCTCTGCGCTACAGATTCGTGGTCGTACCCGTTCTCCGGGTCCCCATCGGGGCGCCTTCGATCACAACGCATCTGCCTTCCTGCCTGACCAGGCCTATGAATGCCATGAGATCGTTGAAGTTGGCAAACGATATGGTGTCCCTGCTCGTCGGCCAGTTCAGCCGTTAGATGGCATGCCCAACCCGTGACCCGTCCTCGATTGCTTGCAGTATCTGTTGAGGCTTGATGCAATCGCCGATCGAATACAGTTCCGGCACTTTCCCCTCCAGCGCCTTGGTCAGGGCAGGGTCCGGATCGAGCGGCAGGGCGGTAATCACCGTGTCCGCCGAAAGGACCTTTTCG
>JAZDGZ010000234.1:0-4148 GCA_043806375.1 Pseudomonadota bacterium
GCTCAGGGTTGACTCCCTGCTAAGGAGCTTTAGTCCTGAAAGGAGAAGGAACGTCCGAATATTCCGATCGGCCCCTGTTCACGCAGCCTTTGTCTTGCCGGCTTCGAGTCTGCCTACGGAGCGGGCGATGATGCCGGTTGCTATATTCATCGCCAGGTAGAGGACCAAGAGGACAACGAATACGCCCGTGAAACGGATGGTCAGCGTTCCGATGATCCAGGTCCAGTTATCCTTCACAATGACAAAACTTGTCTGGCCTTTGGCGTTCTCGGAAAGCACGATTTTGTGCCAGGCCGCATTGCCATATTCTTCGATGTTAATCTGGTTGCCCAGTTCCCTATATTTTATGTCCTTGTTGTCTTTCAGCTTCTCCTTGTAAAAGCTGAGGATCTGTGTCGCGGGAATGTCGTAGACCTTTTCCATTTTGCCCTTGCCGGACTTTAAGGTTTGCCCATCCGGCATGATCGGAGCACCCAGAAAATCCTCGGCCGAGCATGGAGAGGAAATGATCAGGGACAGGACTGCAAATAGAATGAGACTTTTCATGACCTAGTACCTCCCAACCAAGAGCCTGCTGATATTTCGACCCTCGGCGGATTTATTATTTAAACATAGCGATAAACATGCCGGCTGCCGCGGCCGTGCCGATGACGCCCGCCAGGTTAGGCCCCATGGCATGCATGAGCAGGTAGTTTCCTCTGTCATACTTTTGTCCCATCATCTGGGAGACCCTGGCCGACATGGGTACGGCCGAGACGCCGGCGGAGCCGATGAGGGGGTTGATCTTCTCCTTTAGAAAGAGGTTCATGATCTTAACCGTCACGATACCCCCGGTCGTACAGACGGCGAAATCCACAAGCCCGAGCCCGAATATGAAGAGGGGCTTCCAGCTCAGGAATTTGTCCGCCTGCATGGTAGCCCCGACGGAAACCCCCAAAAAGATCGTCACAATATTCATCAAGGCGTTCTGTGCCGTCTCGGTGAGGCGGCCGACCACCCCGCTCTCCTTCATGAGGTTCCCCAACATGAGCATGCCCATGAGGGGTACCACCGACGGCACCAGAATGGCGATGACGGCAGTACAGATGAGGGGGTAGAAAATCTTTTCGGTCTTGGAGACGGGTCGCAGTTGTTTCATGCGGATCTTCCGCTCCTTTTCGTTCGTCAGCAGTCGCATGATGGGCGGCTGGATCAGGGGCACCATGGCCATATAGGAATAGGCGGCCAGGGCATTGGCCCCAAGGAGTTGGGGTGCCAGATGTTGGGTCAGGTAGATGGTCGTAGGCCCGTCCGCCCCGCCAATGATGCCGACGGAGGCCGCTTCTTTGAGGGTGAACCCTGCCAGAACCGTCCCGGTAAAGGTAACGAATACTCCCAGCTGTGCCCCGGCGCCTATTAAGAGGGTTTTGGGGTTTGCGATGAGAGGTCCGAAATCGGTCATGGCGCCCAGACCGAGAAAGATGAGACAGGGTATGACCTCCCACTCCAAGCCATAATGATAAAACAGCTGTAACAACTGGCCGTGGCCTTCCGGGGTAAATCCCATCAGGGGGACGAGGGGGAAATTGACGACAAAAACCCCAAAGCCGATGGGCAGCAGAAGGAGGGGCTCGAACTTTTTCACTATGGCCAGATATAAAAAGAAACATCCAATAGCCCACATCAGGACGTGCTGCCAGCTCAATTCAGCAATGCCTGTGGTGAAAAAGATGCCGTAGAGCATGTCATAGATTTCATTAGCGGTCATGTTGTATTTTCCTTTCTATCGCGACAGAATCGAGGGGCCTCAAATCGGAAGAGAGCAGGATAAAACGATCAAGACCCGAACCAGAATATATGCAGGAAAATCATGGCAACCAGGACGGCCACGCAGGAGAAAGGGATGCTTATCTTCATGTACCTGCCCAATTCGATTTTATATCCACGCTTCTCCAGCATCCCGCAGGCAAGCACGTTCGCTGTGGCACCTACCGGTGTGATATTGCCGCCAACACCCGTGCCCACCAGCATACCATAGAAAAAATAGAAGGGATTAACATTGAGTGTCTGTGCCAGGTAGCTGCACACCGGTATCATTAGCACCGTATACGGCACATTATCAATGAACGATGAAAGGGCCACCGACAACCAGGTGATGATTACGAATATCAGAAACTGATTGGTAAGCCCGGTACCGGTCATCCAGTCGGCAAAATCCTTCAGAAGCCCAACCTGGTTCACTGAACCGATCACAATAAAGATTCCGATAAGAAAGGCGATGGACGCCCAGTCGAACTCCTTCACCCCTTCTAGCCAATTTCTTCCGCGCATAAGAAGAGCGAGGACACCCAAGATGAGGCCTATCCAACCGTGATATTTCAGCAACCCCAGGGTCGCATTGGGCGCAATCGCCAAAGCCAGAACGCTTAACAGGAAAATGGTGGTGGCACAGAGCTTAAGCTCCAAATAATCCGAGCTTATGAAATCCTGATCTGGGAATAGCATATCAAGGGTAATGATAACAATAGACAGGACCAGGAGGAGGATCATGGCAGCTGAATTGAGACTAAAGATATTCAGGATGATTGCACCGGCGCAACCAATGAGACCAAGGATGATCATATTTATTGATTTCCTGGCGACCTTAACGGGCTGAATGGCGATATCAACCGTTTTATTCAGTCTCCAGAACTGGACGAGCAAAGTCAGCAGAGCTGCAATCACACCAACGATGGAAATGGTTCCCAGCCCTGGTCTGCCGTGGAACCAATAGAAATCCAGAAAGGTCATATTCGTCTGCATGGCCAGGATAAGTGCAGGCGGGTCAGCCACCATACTCACCGTAGTCACCACATTGGAAGATATTGCCAGGCCAATCAGGTAGAGGAATAAGGATGACTTTAATCGCTCTGACATATCGATGGCCAAAGGCGCCAGCGTGATTACCACAACCGGGTTTGCCATGAAGCTGGAAAGAAATGCCGCTAAACAGCAGAGGAAAAGCAGAGCATATTTCTCCTTGCGTAGTTTGGGTAGTATCCAGTTGGATATTGCAGAGGGCAACTGGCTCTCCCTTAAGGCGATCGCCAGCATGCCGTAACCAAAATAGATGGCAAGGACATCCCAGTTGACTCCATTCTCCGAGTCAAGAAGAGCTGTCGGCGGACTGATGATGCCGAAAATCATGAGTAGAGCCGCCGCACTGAGTGAGAGATAATGGATGGGGACCTTGCGGTAGAGGATGAGGGCGAATACAATAACAAGAACGACCAGCGTGATCCACTTTTCCGAGTCAGGAGTTAAGAACTGCCACACGGTTAGGTCCTCCTTTCACTTGAGGTTTCAAATCTCAAAAGGCTGCGCCCAAAACGATTTGGATGTAGCACTTTAATAATCTTACACATCGTAAAATCAACGCCTTAAGCCTTCGCGGGTTTCGATTTTCTTCCTGGCTTCTCTTGGAGAAAAATAAGAATAGGGCTTGCCACATAGATGGTTGAATAGGTTCCCACGATGAACCCAATCAGCAAGGCAAAGGCAAAATCATGAATGACGCCACCGCCGAATAAGAAAAGGGCCACCACCACGATCAAGGTTGTGCCCGATGTCAGAATGGTTCTGCTCAGCGTTTGATTGACGCTGCTGTTGATCAGCTCTTCGAGGGGCTGCTTGCGTTTATGGCCCAGATTTTCCCTGATCCTGTCGAAGATGATGATGGTGTCGTTTAAGGAATACCCGACGATGGTCAGGAGCGCAGCGATAATGGAAAGGGATATCTCCCGATCTGTCAGGGCAAATGCGCCGACTGTGATGGTCACATCGTGGATTAGCGCGATGATGGCGCCCAGGGCGTATTTCAGTCTCAGGACCCAGCAAAGCGCCAAGGTGAGCAACAGGGCGATAACGATAAGCCAGGTGACGCTCACCCCAGCTCTTGATAGGATATAGGTTAAGGCAGAGAGGGATAAGGCCATGATAATGCTCATGGCCCACTTCAACTCGAATCGGCCCGAAATATAGACGGCCATGAGGAGGATAGAGTAGAAGATCGCCAAGAGGGCCTTTTGTCTGAGATCTTCGCCCACCTGGGGCCCGACCATATCCACACGTCTGATGTCTACCCCTTGCCCGAATCGGGGCGTGAGGGCCTCTCTCACTCTTTCACCCAG
>JAZDGZ010000235.1:0-2519 GCA_043806375.1 Pseudomonadota bacterium
TTTGATGTCCGTTTCCGGATCAAGTCCGTGGATCTTGAGCCAGTCATAGAAAAGTTTATGCATAGAACCGCCCGGTGCGCCCACGCAGACCGTTTTGCCCTTCAGATCGAGATAGGTCTTGATACCGCTCTTTTTCAGGGCATAAGGTTCCCCCCAGTTGGCGAAGAGGATCCCCATGCCACGCATCTTGTCGAATTTCTTGTTATAGGGCGCCATGCCCTTGAAGGCCGCCTGGGAATCTCCGGTGCTCACCAGTCCGATATCGGCCTTGCCCGCATCCAGGCGGTTGATATTTTCGTCAACCCCCCCTGATGTAACGGCAGTACACCGCACGCCTTCGATGTGTTTGGTCATATATTCTGCCATGCCGCCCCCTATGGCATAGAACCCACCCCCCATGGAGCCGGTGGTGATGGATAGGTTGGCCGAGGCGGCCCAGCAGAGACCCGAAGACACGAAAAGCAATACTGAAATGGTCACAAGAATAGCTAGTTTTTTCATTCTTTCCTCCTTTTGCAAGACAGAAATTAACTTGTCAACAGAGGAGCATCAGACTGCATCCCCTCTCCCTCAATCTTCCCATCCCGGATCCGGATTTCTCTTCAGACCCGGCTTTCCCCTACCAGGGGAGCACGGCCCTCCTTTCTCTATAAGGCGTGACATAGATCGCATTCAGGGGGCATTCCAGCTCACAAAGGAAACAGCTCTGGCAATCCCTCAGATATTTTATGAAGGCCTTCTTGGAGTCCTCCCTCAACCTGATAACGTCCTGAGGACAGATCAGCTCACAAACCCCGCATCCATTGCACCTTTCCTGATCAATCCAGTTGATCCCCATTCGGTCTCTCCTATCAGAACCGTTTTCCGGCTCAATGCAGCCCCATGACACGGGCTACGGGATGAAGGGCTTGAATCCTTTCCGGTTTCAAGGGATATTCCTGAATGGGAATATCCTCCGAAAAAACGCCGATACGCCCATCCTCCCCCTTAAGGATGATCCATTTGAGCCAGTTCATATTATCCATCTTGGGATGGTCTTCGCGCAGATGGGAACCCCGGCTCTCGGTCCGCGTTATGGCAGCCCGCAAAAACATCTCCGCGCATGTGACCATGTTCGAGGCCTCAATGGCCATTCTAAGGTAATGGGGATCGTAGGCCTTCAACAGAGGCACCACCTCGTCGCGCAACCGGCAGACCTTCTCCAGCGCCTTCTGCAATCTCTCACCATGCCGCAACAGGTAGATATCCATGGGAAATATGAGCTCCTGAACCTTGAGGACCACATAGTCTGGTTCCACCCCGTCACCCCTTTGAAGCGGCTGCAAGAGTTCCCCTGAAAAGGTTCGAATCTCCTCCTTGTCCAGGGTCAAGGGACCGATGTCTTTGATATATTCGGCTGCAGCGGCTCCGCTCCTTGCCCCCGAGGTCGTCGCAAAAGGAATCGCATAGGCACAGAATCCTTCCACCCCTGATGAGGGACCACAGGTGGCATCCCCGGCCGCATAGAGGCCCCGCAGATCGGTCTCGCAAAGGGTGTTTATTCTTAGACCCCCGCCGTATCCCACGTTTCCCATGTTGACTGAGACCCACTCCACCCGATCCCTTATCCTGGCATCCTTGATAAAGCCTGCCCTTTCAAAGGCCCGATGCATGATCGGCAGGGTCGTTTTGAAATAGTCGAGGGTCTCTTCATCAAAGCGGCTGAAATCGAAATAGAGGGGCCCCTTTCCCAGCCTCACCTCGCAGGCCATGCCCGCCGACAGGCGATTCATGGCCGCATGATCTCCATATTCCGGGTCGTATTTGAGCATATAGGGCTCACCCAGGGCATTCACGAACCTTGCCCCGGATCCCTGCAACACATTCATCCCCGTTGTGTCAAAATGGGCGCAAGAGAGATGATGGCAGGTGAACTCATAATTGCAGAGCCCCGCCCCTGCACGCAAACCCATCACGTGGGCATCCCCGGTGACCATCTTCTGGTAGGCGTAGTGGGACTTGAAGGCCTGTGCCCCGGCGGTCAAGATGGTTGCCTTCGCCCTGAACATCTTGTGTTCCCCCGTCCTCAGGTCAAACCCCAGGGCCCCCGCGATGGTGTTGCAATCTTTTTTGTGGTGGAGGAGGTGGGTGATCATGACCTTGTCCAAAATCTCCACCGAGGACTTGCGCGCCGCCCTTCGAAGGACGTCCATCAACTGGGGTCCTCGAAACATCATCGTCTTGATCGGTCTCTTTTCTGATGACCCCTGTCCCTCCAGCCTTTGATATCTCCCCTTTTCGTCCTTAAAAAAATCGAGGCCCCACGCCTCCAACTCTCTGGCGCGGTCGAAGACCTCCTCCAGATGGATCCTGGTCCAGGTCTGATCGTTGATGTAGCACCCCTCCTCCACGGCCTTGCTGAACCAGAGATCAAACTCATCCTCCCCTGGAATAAAACACTTGAAAGAACCGGCCGCAAATTTGCTGCACCCGCTCTTTCCCACATACCCTTTGTCCGCGAGAATGACCCTGTCAACACC
>JAZDGZ010000236.1:0-9179 GCA_043806375.1 Pseudomonadota bacterium
CCTTTGCTAGTGTCTTGGACACATTAGAATGTTCCAATAGTGATCTCGACAGACGATGCGGGAATCTCCAGAAACAATTTGACTCATGAGTATGTATTGTTGGCAAGCAGGTACAAACCCTCATACGAAGAGATAAAGCAATTCGTTTACAACAGCATCAGATATTCATTCATGACCGAAATCGACAAACAGAGAAATATTAAATTACTGGATGATAAGTTTAAGCGCTTTGAATCGGATATGGCGATTTTGACTGCAAGGATGAAACAGGCAAATTAAGAAGGTGCTGGGTTGCCACTGAAGGGCCTCGGTATGCACCACGAGGTCATCAATCCAGATATTTGGCGATGCACAGGCATTGCCCCATGGAAAAAGGATATCCTGTTTCAAGCAGTCGGGCTTCGTATCCCCTTGACTCTTTAAAAAGCGCAATTGCAGGGACCAGAAAGGAGACATTATGAGTGCCGTAAAAATCATGCCATGCCTGGACATGAAGGATGGTCGGGTAGTAAAGGGGGTTCATTTCGTTGGACTAAAAGATGCAGGCGACCCGGTTGAAAATGCCAGGTACTACCAAAAGGAGGGTGCTGATGAACTGGCCATGCTGGACATTGCCGCAACCGTGGAGAACCGAAAGACGCGACTCGAATGGGTCAAGAAGGTCTCCTCGGTTATCGACATACCCTTAACAGTCGGCGGCGGTATTTCCTCTTTGGACGACATCAAAATGGTCATCGAGGCCGGTGCGGCCAAAATCTCCATGAACAGCGCCGCAGTCAAACATCCGGAACTGGTGAGACAGGCATCGGCGCAATTCGGCCCTGAAAGGGTGACCGTGGCCATTGATGCCAGAAGGAACAAGAAGATGCATTCAGGATTCGAACTGGTCGTCTCCGGGGGCACAAAACCCGTGGCTCAGGACGCTGTCGCCTGGGCAAAGCAATGTCAGGAACTGGGAGCAGGCGCAATCCTGCCAACGAGCATGGACGGAGACGGCACACAAGCCGGCTATGATCTGGAATTTACCAGGGCCATTTCAGATGCGGTGCAACTGCCCGTAATCGCTTCGGGCGGAGCAGGCAACCTCCAGCATTTCTATGAGGCGGTTGTTGAGGGTGGGGCCCGGATTCTACTCGCAGCTTCGGTCTTTCACTATCGCATCCTGGGGATTAGACAGGTTAAGGAATACCTGAGAGACAAAGGAGTGCAGGTCCAGGGGCTGTCTAACAAGGACGGAGTGAACGAAACTGCCTTTTAACCGGTACTTATGGAACGAATGGCCTCGATGACATGGCGGATCGGCTGAAGGGCCCGTATCGAGAGGAAGGCCCCTCCAAAAAAGCCGAAGAAAATCAAGGGGATCATGACCGCCGCAAAGATCTCTCGAAAATGTCTCAGGACCCCTTCCGACTCGTCGTTCACAAGGCCATGATCATGAACCCTGGCCGGAAGGAGAATCTTTTTCTGGAACAATCTTGGCGGGGATCGTGGTCAACGGCAGGTTGACCGTAAAGGTGGACCCCTTCCCCTCCATGCTGTTCACCCAAATACGGCCTCCATGCTTGACGACAATAGCCTGCGAAACACTCAGACCAAGCCCTGTGCCCTTCCCCTTTGCCTTGGTTGTAAAAAAGGGATCAAAAATGGAGCCCAGGATATGCTGCGGGATTCCTTTGCCGAAGTCAATGACCTTCACGGTCACGTAATTGGGCTCCTCGGCCGGGACCGCGAGAAGTTGAATCTTTCCACCCTCTTCGGAGGCATCGATTGCGTTAAGGATGAGGTTGAGAAAAACCTGCCTGAGCTGTTGGCTGTCGCCGTGGATACGAGGCAGGTTGTCCGTCGCCTTGAATTCGATCTTTATACCTGAGAATTTGATCTGGTTGGAGGCCAGATTGATGGTATCCTGGATAAGGGCCGCCAGATCCAGGGGATCCATTTGCGAGCCGCCTTCCCTGGCAAAATCAAGAAGATTGCTGATGATGTCCCTTGACCGATTGGCCTCGTTGACCACATCCTTTAACATCTCCCTCCGTTCCTCGTCAGAAAGGGTGGCATAGTCCTCTAGGAGCATATGGGCGGTGAGGGTAATATTGTTCAGGGGGTTGTTCAGCTCGTGGGCTACCCCGGCTGTGAGGGTACCCACGGCCCGCATTTTGTGGGATTGGATGAGCGCCGCCTCCCTGCGCCCCAGTTCATGGACCATCTGGTTGATGGCCAGGGTCAGGTCGGTGAACTCGTCGCGGAACCGGCGTGTAGGGGTGATGGGGGTGAAATCGCCCGAGGCGACACGCTTGGCGTAGACCGCAAAGCGATTGATGGTCCCAAGGATGTGGTTTCCAAGAATGTAGACGTTAAAGGCGATAAAGATGAGCAAGAGGATAAAAGAGTAGATGTGGATGTTCCGGGAACGTACGATAGTCTCGGAAAGACTCGCTTTCTCCCTGTCGAGCAGTTCCCGCGCGTAGGAGACGAGCTTCTGGCCATGTCTTCTTAATTCAACTTCAATATCCTTTTTCCTGCGCTCATATTCCGATCTCTCCACCCCCCCCTGCCCCAGTTCCTCAAGCTGCTCCAACAGCCTTTCGTAGTGTTTGATATTTGCAAGAATCGCCTCTTGGCTCTCCTTGCCAAGGATTCTATTGAGTTCAACGCTGTTCCGGTCGAGAATCTCCCTCGCCTTGGAAACATTCTCAAGGGCATCTTCTAGATTGGTACCATAAAGAAAGTAGTTCTTTTCGAAACGGCGGGCCTGCTGGATTTCTATGACATAGTCGTTGACGATTTCAAGGAAGAAAAGCCTGCCTTCTACCTGATACATGCTGTATATCAGGGCTGTACCGATGCCAACGGCGAACAAAAAAACGATAAAGAAAACAAGGTAGATCTGGAGACGCAGGCTGATGCGTCGCCGGGACAGCAGGGCCTGGCGGGTCGCCTCTGCGGCTTCCATGCCTTCAGCGTGCCCCCCCGAGATCCAAAACTCGTCTTGCCTTCCCTGGGGAGTTGAAAAAGTTGGTGGGCTCTTCTGTTCCATGTTGCACGCAGATCAGGCCCCCTGCGCCTCCGAGGACTCCGGGTCCAGAGGGAAACCAAGGGCCTCGGCCGCTCTGGCGATGACTTTCCTCAGATCATCGGGCTTAAACGGTTTGGAGATAAAGTCAAAGGCACCCTTTTCCATCGCCTCTCGCGCCACAGCCATCATGGCATAGCCTGTAATCATGATCACCTTGGTTCGTGGCGCCTTCTCGATGACTCGCGCAAGCACCTGCATGCCGTCGACATCATCCATACGGATATCGGTGACCACGATATCAAAGACCTTTTGCTCGATACGTGCCAAGGCCTCCTTGGGGTCCTCGAAAACCTCCACGTCGCATCCGATCTTAGAGAGGGCCGGCTTTAGCCTTTTTCCCACGATGGCCTCGTCGTCCAGAAGCAGTACATCCAGCCTTTTAGACATCATTTCCTCCTTATGTCCTTTCTTGGCTCAAGGACGCAAAGAAATTTTCCCCCAGGACCTACCGAAAGCTTTCCGCCGCCTGTCTGAAAATATCCTCGGCGACGTGCACCTCGAGGTATCCAACCCCCTGGATTTCCCCTGCCAGAGACTTGATGGCCTCTGCCCTTTTTTGCCTCTCTCGCCTCAGGCCTTTTATCTCCACCACGACCGTGGCGCCGTCAGCACGGACCCTAACGTCGGGAAAATGCCGTATGAGTGTCGCCCGGACCCTGGCGGCCAACTCCATGTCTTTCATGCATTTCTCCGAGTAGGTCATGGGCCTGAATTTCCAATAGCCCACGGTCTCTACGATCGTCTTCACGGCCTGTTCAAGATCAATCTGACTGAGGTTGATCACCAGGTCATAGAGCGAAGGATTGGTCTCATCCTGCCGGAAGGCATCAAGAGACCAGCGCTTGCGGTAGGACTCCCGGCGCTTCAGGAACTTAGCGGCCCTATCGGGAGGGACGCCTTCCCGAGCGGCTATCTGGCGGGTGAATTCTTCAGGGTCAGCGAGGATGCGGACTTTCAATACATGAGAAACGCCGAGCACATAAAGGTGAGCAGCCAGCCCGTGACAGACCACATTGTCCTCCGCAAGTTTGGACAGCGTCGCCTCCTCTATGTAGGCCAGGCACAGGGATAGGGCCTTGGAGGACATCCTGAGAAGGGATGGCGACTCACCCAGCGCCTTGAGAAACTTGGTCTCGGGCATGCCGTACTTGGCGGCTGCCGGCCCCAGGATTTGCCTGCCCAGGTATTTGTATCCTAGGATTTCAGCGGTCTTCTCGGCAACCTCCACCTCCCTCTGGTAAGAATCCGAAGAAATGATTATCACGGACATCACTCGATCCTCTCTGTAAAAAGGTTTTCAGTTGGGGAACGTCGTCGGGCGCGGTTACACCGCGTCTGACGGGAAAGGTGCCCCGCCGTGGACCTCCAGGTTGTTGATGCCCTCTATCTCCCGAGGGAGGTTCCCGACTCGTTTCTGGAGTTTCTGGATCAACCGATCGCCTCCTTTGGTATATACAAGAACATTGCCATATTCGCTCGCCACGGCTACATCAGGATATTGATCCACCAGAGCCGCTTTCACCTGATATGCCAGGGCCAGATCGTCCATCCGTTGCTGAGACGCGGGGGTGGTTCTAAAGGCGTCGCGACTGGCCGCCTCGCAGACGAAATCCGCGGCATCATCCACGGTCAGCCTGTGGATATGGACGACAAGATCGTATAAATTGCTGTCCCATGGGTCTACGCCGTAGAGACTCTTGGTCCACTTGCGGCGTTCCACGTCATCTTTATTGATCAGGGATCGCGCCTCTTCCTCACTCACCCCTTCACGGGCCACCTCGCTCGCCACTCGCTCCGCGAACTCTCTGATAATCCGCACCTTAAGCACGTGCGGGACCCCTTTGAGCAGAATATGACCAGCGAGGCCATGGTAGACGATGTTGTCTTTCCGCACCCGCTGAGCCAGTGCACTTTGGACGTAGGCGATGTACGTCTGCTTACCGTGGCTGAACCGGTTCAGGATGGAAGGCGAATCGTGAATCGCTCTTCTCAACCTTATTTCGGGAATGTGGAAGCGGTCGCTCGCGTCCAGGAGGACCTCGCGGCTGATGCACCCATAGCCCAACCGTTCGGCCACCTTTTCGGCAACCTCCTTTCCCTTGCTGTATGAGCCTCGCGAGATGGTTATGATTGCCATGTCTATCACTCCTCTGTTACTTTTCCCTCAAACCCCATAAAACAAGTAAATCGCCCCTATCATGACCGATAAAAAAACGATGCTGACTACCGTGCCTGCCTTCATAAAGTCGATGCTTCGATAATGCCCGGGGCCCATGTAAAGGGCATTGACCTGGTGGGTGGGCAGGATGAAGGAGTTGCTCGTCGCTAGCCCCACAACCAACGCGGCCATGCGGGGATCCGCATGGGCCGCCATGGCCATGTTGACCACCAGGGGCACCAAGAGCACCGTGGCGCCCACATTTGAGATCACCAAAGTGAAAACCGTAGAGAGCAGACCGATGACGGCAAGGAGGGCGATCGGCTTTACTGGACCTATGGCACCAAGGATCATCTGGGCAACCCACGCAGCGGTGCCCGTCTTTTCAGTGGCGATACCCAGGGGGATCAGACCTCCCAGGAGAAAGACGGTACGCCAATCGACCGCATGGTAGGCCTCGTCTATGCTGAGGACACGCGTGATGATCATGCCCAGAGCGCCCGTCATCAGGCTGATGGAAAGCTGAACTTTGAAAACCATCACCATCATAAGGGCCACGACCAGCCAGAGGCCTGCAAAAACTGCTTTTTCAGGGCGCATCAGTTCAACGTCTATGGGCGTGGTGAAGAGCAGAATGCCTTCGCCCTGCAGGAACTGCAAGCGCTTCCAGGTACCATGGAGGAGGATGGCGTCCCCTACCCTCAGCGCCATGTCGCTTATCTCGGCCCGATAGGTCTCTCCCTGGCGATAGATGGCCAGGGGTGCGACCTGGTAGCGGTCCTGCAACTTGATCTGGCTCAGGGTCTTGCCATCCAGGGCGGATCGGGGAGCGACCACCGCCTCAACCGTCCCTGAGATATGGTCCGCCACGTCGTTCTTGAACTTCTCCAGCTCTTCCTTTAACTCCATACCTTCGTTCTCGGCCATTCTTCGTACATCCTTCTCTCGGCCATGGACTGCGAGATCGATGTTGGCGCACACCTCCACCTCCGGGGTCGGTGAGACGACCTTGTGATCTGGTGGCTCGATGAGGGCGACCATGTTTACGAGGTAGCGCCGTCTTAGATCCCTCACGAAAACGGGATCCCTATAGTGAGTAAAGTCCTTTGGAGTATGGAGTTCATAGACCTCTCCGACATCTTCAAGGGGATTGTTGGCTTCGTTTTGGGGCTGTTGCGGCTCCAAGACGTCTGTCTTGCCCTGTGGCAGGATAAAACGACCGAGAAGGATGAAACAGGAAATGCCGCTCACCACCAGGCACAAACCGACAGGGGTGACATCAAAAAGGGAGAAGGGTCTGAGATTGAATGGGGCGAGCAGATCATTGAGGAGAATCAGAGGACTGGAGCCGATCAGGGTCACCGTGCCGCCCAGGATGGCGCTGAAGCCGATAGGCATCAAAAGCCGGCTTATGGGAATCTTGAGCGACCTGCTGACGCGTTGTACAGCGGGCAAAAAAAGCGCCGCCGCCCCGATGTTCTGCATAAAGCTGGAGATGACGGCCACGGTCAGTGATATGGCGATGATGATGCGGGAGGCGCTATTGCCCGCGAAACCCACAATCGGGGTCACGAGCTTGTTGATCACCCCTGTCTTGTCCAGGCCTGCTCCGATGATGATTACTGCGATGATGGAGACCACCGCATTGCTGCTCAATCCAACAAACGCCTCCCTGGGGCTTACCAGGTGCAACAGGGGTAAGGAGACCATCATCAGGATCGCCACCACATCGACCCGAATCCATTCGACCACAAAGAGGAATACCGCCACCCCTATCATCGCCATCACTAGGATCATCTCAATTGTTAAGCCCTGCATGAATCCACTCCCTCACAGGATAATTTGATTTCACTGCTCTATCACGCAAGATCCCCTACCCCGCACGTCTTGCTGCTCAGAGTGAGCAGCGTAGCCCGCTTTTTCAAGAATGTGTCTTGGGGTCTTGAGCGTCAAAGGCGCATCGTCAACCACCATGACTCGGTCTGACAGCCCTTCCTGTTTGTCTTCTTTACTCAGGTTCATTTTGCGTCATATTGCGCCCGGCCCCCGAAAAATACAAGGCCCTTTCCCACCCTTACAGACGAAAGACACGCGGCTTCTCCTCCGAGTCGATATCAATGCCGATGGTGTCTCCTGCCTTGAATCCCAATCTCTGGAACTCCTTCACGACATCATCATGCCGTTGCACCTACCAGTATACGGACCACATGGGGTTTCTGACGGTATCGATCCCGTTACCAGGCCTTTCCCTGGATGATCTTCTTGATCTTTTCCTCCAGCTTCTTCTCCGAGAGGATCATTTTCTGGGCGTGGGCCTTCTTGATCTTCTCGGTCAAGACCTTCAGATCCGCAGGCTTTTCAATGAAGTCCATGGCCCCCAGTTTCATGGCCTCGATCCCCTTATTGAGTGTGGCATACCCGGTCAGGAGGATGACCTGGACTTCAGGTATCTTCTTCTTGAGGGCCTCGAGGACCTCGAGACCGTCCATTTCCGGCATCATGAGATCCAGAACGACAGCATCATAGGATCCTTCCTCCGCCTTCTTGAGTGCATCCTCGGCCGATGTGGTCGTTGTCACGTCCATGCCCCGGTCGCGCATCCTCTCGGCGAGGGTGTCCAAGAAATCCTGTTCATCGTCGACCAGTAAGACTTTTTCGGACATATTTTCCTCCCTTTTAATCTCTGTGGGTTTAACTCCCCGCCGCTTGCTGCGCATTAGGTGTGCAACTTTGGGCTCAAGAAAAGCGTGCGATGTTAAGAATTCAGTAGCCAGAAGTCAGAATCCGGAAGAAAAATGAGAAAACCAGTATGATGATGTGTCACTATTCTGCCTCCTGAATTCTGGCTTCTGAATTCTTGATACCCCGCTGCTTGCGGCGGGGTCGTTCATTCCCCCTCTCCAGAAAACGTAAGGACAAGTTCCCCTGTTCCGGTATTCAAGGCCAGTTCCCCCTTTAGCGCTGCGAGAAGGGCCTTTTCTCTCTCCCCCGGGAACCCATCCCTTGACGCTTCCGCCCGGCCTCCGAGTCCCGTCAACCTGACCCGCCCTCCTCCTTTCTCCGGCTCCGACGTGAGACCCACCGTTTTCCCTGCGCCGACCATGCCCATGGCGAAATCGAGGCAAAGATAGATCAGGTTTATCAGTAAAAAAGGGTTGGTCCTCAGGGTGATCCCTTTTGAGGCTGTCTTTAGGTCCAGGGTGATGCCCCTCATGGCGGCGAACCGCTCCGAGAGAGCGGTTGCCAGGGCAACGGTCTCCCCCAGATCGATGCTCTTTACGCCCTCATCCGCGCTGTGGGAAAACCTGTTCATATTTTTAATGATCTCGTCAGCTCGCCTAATCTGGGTCATGATCTTCCCGGCGTGGGTCTTGAGTCTTTGGGGATCGATGGGCATCCCCTTCTCAGCCAAGACGGTCAGGTCCTCCAGGAGGCCGGCGCTTTCGTTGATAATGGCCATGACGTTCTTGATCTCATGGGAGATAGACGCGGATATTTTCCCGAAGAATTGAAGCCCTGCCTCCCCGATGACGTCCAACCTGTAAGTCATGATTCTTCTCCATCGTGTTTGAGAGCCTGGTTCATCTTCTCAATGAGGGCCGTAATCTGGACAGGCTTCACGAGGTAATATCCTTCACCGGTCTCTGCGGTTCCAGCCATGAAATCCTCTTCCGAGCCGTGCCCCGTCATGAAAATGAACTTCATCTCGGGGAAGGCCTTCTCCAGCTTGGCCTTGAGTTTCAGCCCGCTGATTCTGGGGATTTTTACGTCCAGCACGGCGATGTCGTAGGTTTTCCTCCCCGCCAGTTCAAGGGCCTTCTCTCCGCTGCTCGCCCAATCGGCCTCCAGTCCCCTCAGGGACAAGCGCTCTGCCAGGGTAGAGACCAGTTCTTCTTCGTCGTCCACCAGTAGTACCCGGATCTTTGTCATCACTCCATTTTCTCC
>JAZDGZ010000237.1:0-2287 GCA_043806375.1 Pseudomonadota bacterium
ATACACCTCGATGGCTACTTCAGGACAGACCGTAGCGCACTGGGCGCAAGCGATGCAGCCTTTTTCGCCTTCCTCTAATTTTTCTTTTGACCGGGCGGGGAAATATCCCTTTTTATTGAGTGACGAGTCTATTTCGATGACCGCGTTGGGACAAGCATCGACACAAAGCTGACACCCCTTGCATCGTTCTCTGTCAATCTTAATTTTCCCTTTGGTCGCTTTTTTCGCCATGGCCTGATAAATTCCCCTTCTGTTATCGCCCCACCGAGCCCCTCCGTGCGAGTCTTCATGGGCAGGGGCATAGGGGATGATAGAAATTTTGAAGAAATTCGAAATTAATATCGATAATTTGAAATTTTTATTTTGTCAATCCATTTTTCATTTTTTTGCGCCGTCCGGTTAATGGGCGAAAGAAAAAGTTTTCTTGAAAATAAGAGTTTTTCTGTTATACTCAGCAGGTTTTTTCAGCGGAGCTTCAGGGTCGAAGTGGCTTGCCTTGAGCAACCCTGAAGGGGCTCCGCTGGTTTGGTTTCAGGGTGGGCCAATCGGTTGAAAAGCTTAACTTTATTCGCATAGGGATCACGATGGATAGTGAAAGCATCATTCTCATAGACGGCCATGAATTCGCGTTTAGCCCGGGTGAAACGATTTTTGATATCGCGCGCCGGAACCGCATCGATATTCCGACCCTTTGTTTTATGAAAGGCCTCTCTCCGACCGGGGCCTGCCGCATATGCCTCGTGGAGGTAAAAGGGGCGCGGACCCTGGTCGCCTCGTGCGCCATGCCGGCCTCCCCAAACATGGAGGTCAGGACAGAGACCCCCCGGGTGATGAGGGCGCGCCGGATGAATTTGGAGTTACTGCTCTCCTCGGGGCACCATAATTGCCTTGTTCAGGATCTGGACATGGATTCCTGGACGGACTTCCAGCTGGGCGCGATGGCGGTGAAGGAACATGAGGAGATCTGCCCCGTCTATGGGGACTGCAGGCTTCAGGAACTGGCGATTCGCTACCAGATCAAGGGGAATCGGTTCGTTCCTTCCGAGGCCAGGTACCCCATTGAGAATGTCAATCCCCTGATCGTGCGGGATCTTTCACGGTGTATCCTCTGCGGCAGGTGCGTCCAGGCATGCAACGAGGTGCAGGTGAACAACGCCATCAGTTTCGGGTACAGGGGGTCCGCTGCCAAGATCGTGGCCAAGGGCGACCGGGCACTCAAAGATTCGGACTGCGTCTTTTGCGGAGAGTGTGTTCAGGCCTGCCCCGTGGGGGCCCTTGTGACCAAATCGGACTGCGGTAGAACGGACCGCATGAAGGGGAAGACAAAGCTGGTCCGAACCACCTGCTCCTATTGCGGGGTAGGGTGTCAGCTGTATCTGCATGTAAGGGATCACAGAATCGACAAAGTCACGGGGGTTGAGGATGTGGGCCCCAACTATGGCAGCCTTTGTTCAAAGGGCCGCTTCGGGTATGATTTTGTCCAGTCCCCGGACAGGTTAAAGACCCCTCTGATCCGTGAGAATGGAGGGTTTCGGGAGGCCTCCTGGGATGAGGCCCTCAACGTCGTTGCAGAGAGGCTGGGAGGGATCAAGGGGGAATTCGGTCCTAATGCCATCGGGGTCCTGAGCAGCGCCCGGATCACGAACGAGGAGAATTATCTGGTCCAGAAGTTTACAAGGGCCGTCCTCGGCACCAACAATATAGACCACTGTGCACGGCTCTGACACTCCTCTACGGTGGCCGGTCTGGCCGCCGCGTTTGGAAGTGGCGCCATGACAAACCCCATTCAGGACATCGAAAAGGCGAACGTGATTCTCGTTACGGGCTCAAACACGACCGAGAATCACCCCGTCCTTTCCTCTTACGTGAAGAGGGCGGTTGCTTTCAAGGGAGCAAAATTGATCGTCGTGGACCCCCGGAAGATCCGCCTGACGGATTTTGCCGCCCTCTGGTTGAGACAAACGCTTGGTACGGACGTGGCCTGGATCAACGGCATGATGCACGTCATCATCAAGGAGAACCTTTACGATGAGACCTACGTGACGTCGCGCACAGTGGGCCTTGAGGAACTGAAGAGAGCGGTCGAGAAATACACGCCGCAGTATGTGGAGGGGATCACCGGGATTCCAAGGGAAGAGCTCATCGAGGCGGCACGCCTTTATGCCGGCGCGCCGGCGGCATCGATTCTCTACACGATGGGGATTACGCAGCACATCAGTGGTACGGACAATGTGAAATCCCTGGCCAACTTGGCAATGCTGTGCGGCAATGTGGGCGTTGAGGGTGG
>JAZDGZ010000238.1:0-4949 GCA_043806375.1 Pseudomonadota bacterium
TTCTTCTACGAGATACTGAAGGGCCTCTTCGACCTCCTTTACGTTGATCGGTATGACGACGTTTCCTCGGAAGTCTATTCTCTCGGTGACCCCCCTGATCAATTCTTTCGGAACAATGGGTTCGGGTTTGCGCGCGGTGGCCTGATGTTTGATGCCTTCTTCGTCCAGACCTGCTACCCGCCCGATCGCCCTCATAATCAGGGTGGTGTCTTCGAACCCCTTTGTTGTGATCAGCCCGACCCTGGCCCCCTCTCTCGTGATGAGGGCATTGGTGGAAACCGTGCTTCCATGCTTGAGCATCAAAGTATCTTTCAGGAGTTCGGTCATGGACATATTCAGGGATGCGGAAACCTCTCCCAAGGCATCCATGATTCCCTTTGAAAAGTCATGGGGTGTGGTCGGGGCCTTGTCCATGAACAATTCCCCGGAAGGGGCCATGACGGTGACATCGGTGAAGGTCCCCCCTGTATCCACGCCGACGATATATTTCATGGTAACCTCTTGATGATCTTTAACCTGATAACTTTTGGTGTCCTTTTCGGGGATGGAGGAAACCCCTCGCTTTTAGGCGAAGCATGAACAAGCGACAAGTGAACAAAGTGAACATGAACTGGACACTGAGAATAACCGAAATTTTCGACATCTCATCCCGTTAGAATGATTCAACACCGTGTCACATCGTCTCTCCGGTCCCGCATCTAGTGCGGGATAAACTCCCTGCGGAGTCCAGAAACCCATCGGCCTTTGGAAGCCTGGATTCCCCGGTCAAGCCGGGGAATGACGGGAAAAGGAAGTGGCGGTTAACGTTAGTCCACGGTTATTGACGAACCTCCCCGCCCGGCCTTCCCCTTGGCAAGTCTATGTCTCAGATAGGCAATACTTTCGGCCACAGCGGCGTCTTCGTCAGGATATGCGGGGTGCATATAGGCCATTTCCACGAAAAGGTCGCCTTCATACCCATAGGACTCGAGAAAGCCGATGAACCCGTCAATTTCCAGCCGCCCACGTCCGAGCGGCGCTGAAGGCCAGAAATCCTCCACTGCGGCCGGCTGTACGGAGAAGGGAAGGAAATCGCGGACATGAACCATCCGGATGTGGGGGGCGGCCAGGGTGAGGGCTTCGGTCAGGTTATCGCCGACCCTTACGGCGTTCATCGCGTCAAAACATATGCCTAGATTGTCCATCCTTACCCTTTCGACCATCGCCACCAGATCCTTCATCGCAAGATCACCGTGATTTTCAATAGCCAGGGGAAGACCGATTTCTTCGGCTGTGAGGGCAACTTTGCGCAGGATGGGTATCAGCCTCTCGGTACGTTCCAGGACGGGAATCTTATGATAAAAGAGGTCTCCGGCGACAAAGCGCACCAGCCTGCATTCCAGTTTCCCGGCAGCCCGAACGGTGCTGAGCAAGTCCTCTGTTTTTTCGGGGCTTGTTCCTCCCTCGAGACCCGTGGGATGGCCCCAGGCGAGGACCGCCTCCATTCCGATGGCGGCAAGTTTTTCCTTCAGAGATTGAATGACATGCGGATCCAGTTTCGGCATAAAGGCCGTTTGCAGGGAGACGGCGTCAACGTCAAGTTCAACGGCCCGCTCAAGAAAATCCGATGTGGTCCAGCGAATGGAAGTCGGTTGATCCTTTGGACCCAGGTTCCCGAAGAATCTGTGGTAGGAAAAGCTGTCCAGCCCTATACCAATCGCCATCATTCAGTCCCGTTCATGTAAGAAGCTGTCACACGCTGATCTCGACAATATCGAACTTGGAGAGGTCGCTTGCGCCCAGGCCGAGTTCCTCGGCATGCTCGTGCTGGCGGCGAACAATCGCCTCATCGGCCGCCGTGAAGGTGGGGTCGTGTTTCTTCATCAGATCCATGGCGACGACGTCCGCGGCGATCATATCGCCCGAAATGATGAGCCGGTTCACACCTTCCACAATCTTAGTATCTTCTCCTCGAAAGGGCCCGGAGACCGCCTGCAAAGAGCGGGCATCGGTGATGGTTATTTCCGGCCGGACCGCGGAGGCAAACTCTGCCAACTTACGGTCGTAATAATCCCTGTCTTTTTCCAAGGAGGCATGGGCGATCCATCGGTGGGCGCCGTAGACTGAACCAAAATGGTTTTTGAGGGCGCTTGTAAGCCGGCCTGCAAAGTGCCGCTTGAGTACAGGCACGTTGATGATCACAGGGGCCTCCTGCAAGATGCGGGCTACCCGGATACAAGGGCCCTCGGTCGTTTGGAATTGGGATTCCAAGTTGCTCACCGGCGGACGCAGTGCAAGACCCTTGATGTATTTATCGGGGTCCGTATCTCCATGCCATTTTTCGTGCCTGACCAGGACATAGTGACCGACCTCCGGGGCGTGTGAGATCTGTATATCCATGCCGGGCAAGTCTTCCCGGGAATAATAAAGATCCAACTCCCATTTATGATCCTCATGAACGATGATGTGCTCGGCGCCGGCATCGCGGCAATGGCGCGCCACCGCGCGCAAGGTCTCAGGTGCGGTAATGGAGGGAAAGGGATCTCGCTGGTTGGTGTTGGGCTTGAGAACAACGCTGCGGTGATGGTCGATGATACGCTCCAGCCCGCCTGCGGCTTCAAGGCCCTTATCGATCATTGCATCGATGTCTCGTCCTTCTACGATCACCAGGAGGGGTTTGCCGCTGGCACTGAGCACCCGGTTCGCACGTCCCCGCCGACTCGACGGGATTTCCTTGGACACTGACATGGAAGACCTCCTTCACATACCCATCCCCCCTTGTCAAACGGGGTCAAGCAGTCTGTCCGATAACCAAAATCCGATTCCCGTTCACCTTCCGATACCTCGGGGCGAACGAAAAGAGTCCTCTGTGACTGTTTGATTTTCCATTCATGGCAAGGTATCGAACCGTGAACGGACACTGTTCGGTTTCTGGCCTGTGAGGCCCCAATAATGCAAAGCAGACCACGAAATCACGAAAAAAAAGAAGACACGAAAAGATTCATTTTTGTTTTTTCGTGCTTCTACCTTCGTGCCTTCGTGGTCAAGTTTCCCCTTTCGCCTTGTCCCTTGTGCCCTGTACCTTTCTAGATGCATGAGCGCAGGATCTCCTTTACTTGCTCCGCATCGATACGACGCGGATTGGCCTCACGGGAGATATCGTTCATGACCCACTTGGCCGTATGCGCCACATCTTTCTCGCTGAAATCAAACTCCTTCAGGGGCACCTGGGGAATGCCCAAATCGTTCCGCAGCCGTTCAATGGCTTCCAGGGTCTTGTCCGCGGCCTGCACCGCGTTCATATGGCGCACATCCAGTCCCATGGCATCCCCGATTTCCTTGAAACGCTCGGGACAGGCGACCACATTAAAGCGCTCCACCGGCATCAACATAAGGGCATTGGCGTGTCCGTGGTGCAGGTCTTTAATCACAGAGAGCATATGACCAAGGCCATGCACCATACCCATGCCCCCGCCCATACTATAGGACATGGAGGCGAGGAACTGGGCCCAGGCTAAGTTCTCAATGGCCGTGTCGTTGGCCGGATTCCCGTAGGCTTGACGCAGATTCTCGTTCAGCAGCTTGATAGCGCGGATGCCCGTGGCTTGAGCGATGGGCAAGTTGATGCGATTGATGAAAGGCTCCATGGCGTGGCAAAAGGCGTCCATGCCGGACCATGCCACCATGTGGGGAGGCTGGAGTCTCATGAATGCGGGATCGTCGATTCCAACGGAAGGGGCCACACCCGGCACAATGAGGATGAGCTTGTAAACCCACTCTTTGTCAGTGACGATACTGTTGGCTGTGCCTTCGGCGCCGGTACCTGAGGTTGTATTGATAGCGACCTGAGGAATGTTGACGACCTTGTAGGTATGGATTTTGGTCGTGAAATGAGGATCGAGGAATGCGGCAAATTGACGCAGGTCGGTCTCGGCCCCGCCGTTTGTGACCATGATTCGGATCGCCTTGCCCGCGTCGTGGGCACTGCCGCCCCCCACGGAAACGATCCCGTCACAGCCGGCCTCCAGGTAGGCCTTGGTTCCTTCCCGGCATTCATAATCTTTGGGGTTCGAGGTCACTTTTTCGAACCGGGTGACCGTCACCCCATTCGCCTTCAGGACCCCTTCCACCTCGTCCACAATCCCTGTCCCCTTCAGTCCCGTTGTGACCAGCAAGGCGTGGTTGATCCCGTATCTATGGCATTCCTGCCCCGCCATCCTGTGGGCGCCCCATCCGACAATACCCCGGGCGTGCTGATTCACGTACAACAATGGAAACTGCTTGCTTTCAATAGGGATGCTCACTGATCTCCTCCTTTAAAAAAGCAAAAGTGCACCAGCTAGTGCCGTGTCTCAAAAGTTCTGTGCCCAAAAATGGCAATTTGAAATCCTGGGATAAGCTCCCTATTTGACCTACTTCCCATAGACACGGAAATTCGAAATTTGAATATCGAAACTCGAAATTCACCCGCCTCAGGCGGGCAAGAATTCAAATAAAAAAATACGAATCACCAAAACGAAAGAACAGCGGCCTCGGCCTGGCGTTGTTTTGAATTTTGAAAATTAGGATTTTGGTATTGTTTCGGATTTCGGATTTCGATATTCGGATTTTCAATTTTCGCACCATTCTGAATTGCCAAAAAACGACACACAATTTATGAGGCATGATACTAGAGAGGCCCTACGGTTTGCGCCGAAAGTTCTCTTCATATCCTGCTAGCAAGGGATGGTAAAAGTATCAATCCCCATATTTCTGGGTGGTTATGCAACAAATGTCGGCGCCGGGACCTGCTTTTTGGCCGAGTTTAAGATATCAGACTGTTTTGGTCAATCAAAAGATGCGGCGGCTGTTCCGACCTGGCTGGCAGAGGAGGTGTGGCAACGCCCTGTTTGTTCTTGACTCTCTACGGTCCTTTTTTTATTGTTATTTCAGCAAGAAGGACATGACATGACGGCATTTCGAGACATAGA
>JAZDGZ010000239.1:0-4595 GCA_043806375.1 Pseudomonadota bacterium
AGCCGGCTCGATCCTCTGAATGTTTCTGATCACTATTACAATTCGAGGGCTATGATTGATGCCTGTATCCCTTACGAGCGTATAAAGAGTTTTCCACCGGTCGCCCAGACGACTCCGGAGTATCGGAAAAAGATCCTGGAACAATATCCAGACTTAATGAAGGAGCTCCTCTCTGCACGTTGAGAGAGAGGGATGTAAGGTCATGCTGCGGCATTCCACCCCGTGTGGCCCGGCAGGCCACCCGATTCACGAAAGGAGAAAAGCGATGAAGAGACAGGCCCTGAGTTTAATCGTCATTTTTCTGGTTCTTCCCATCTTCACCCTTCCTCACGCTGTGCTTTCCGCCCCCTACTACGAAGGAAAAGTGGTCAAGATGATCGTCGGGTTCTCACCCGGAGGGGGCTATGACCGGATGACCCGGCTTCTCGCCAAGCACCTTCCCAAGCATATCCCCGGTAAACCCACGATCCTCGTCGAAAACATGGAGGGCGCCAGCAGCATCATTGCCTCCAATCACCTGTACAACATTGCCAAGCCCGACGGTTTGACCATCGGGACGTTCAACAGGGCGCTTCCCTTTGCACAGGTCATCAAGCTGGAGGGGGTGAAGTTCGATATTACGAAATTTGCCTGGATAGGCTCCTCCGCGGTCGAAGGCACGGTCTTCACCCTGCGCAACGATCTTCCCTACAAAACGGCAGAAGATCTCAAGACGCTGAAAACGCCCATCAACATGGGATGCAGCGGCGCAGGGACGCTCGACTACCAGTTCTCACTTCTGGCCAAGGAGTTCCTCGGGCTGAACATGAAAATGATCATCTATGTCTCAAGTAATGAATGCATGCGTGCCGTGGAGCGAAAGGAGGCCGACGGCCGCTCAGGGTCCTACAGCTCCCTCAGACCTTTTATAGAGCGAGGTCTGGTTCGGCCGATCTTTCGCGGCCGGGTTCCTGAGAAAGGGATAGAGCACCTGCCGGTCAACGAGGATTTGACCACTGACAAAACAGGGAAACTCATCATGTCCATGTTTTCTGCTGCCGATCTGATCGGACGTCCCTATGTGGCCCCCCCGGGAACCCCGCCCGAAGCCATGAAAATATTGAGAGAGGCCTTCGCCAAGACGGCCGCTGATCCTGAGGCAAAAAAGGATGCGCAAAAGAATATGATGGAAGTGGATTATATCCCGGGAGACGAGATCATGAAGGTCGTGCAGAGTGTTCTGAATCAACCCGCGGATGTCATAAAAGAGTTCTCGAAATTTGTGAAATTCTAACGACTCAGTTCTGATCGGGAAGACCCCTGAACAGAGAGAGAACATAGCGCGGCATAGCCGCAATCAAATGACACTGCAAACAACAAATTTCATCTCTCACAGAGATCACAGAGGTTCGGAGTTCTTGAGTCGAATCGTTGAGAGGACGATTCGACTCAAAGAGACCTTCTCGGTGCCCTCTGCGAACTCGAGCGAAGCGGGCGAGAGATCATCATGTTTTTGCTTAGCAATATTTTCAAATTCTTAACGTTAGCATAGAAGTCGAAAAGGAGGTAAGGCGGAGATGCGGAAATATGTCGACATGAGGGGGCACATCAAAAACCTCGAGGCCAAGGGCCTGCTCAAAAGAGTAAAACGGGAGATGAACAAGGACACGGAGATCCATCCTCTTGTCAGGTGGCAGTACCGGGGAGGATTGAAGGATTCGGAACGGATGGGTTTTCTTTTCGAGAATGTGGTCGATGCGAAGGGAAAGAAATACCCTTATTCAGTAGCCATCGGTGTGATGTCGGGCTCCATACCCATCTATGCGACCGGCCTGCAGTGCGAGCCCGGGGATGTCTTGAAGAGGTGGCAGTACGCCATGGAGCACCCGGTCCCCCCCGTGAGGGTGGAAAAGGGGAGCGTCCATGAGGTCGTGATGACCGGTGACGACGTGAAGAAAGAAGGGCTCGGCAGACTGCCCATCCCCGTCTCGACGCCGGGCTTTGACAACGCTCCCTACACCACCTGCTCCAACTGGGTTACCAAGGATCCCGAGACAGGCATCCAGAACATAGGAAATTACCGCGGCCACGTGAAGGCAGCCGACAGGATCGGCGTCTTCCCTTCCGCCCTCGGTCAGGACATCTATCTTCACTGGCAGAAATGCAAGGCAAAGGGCATCCCCCTTGAGGCGGCCCTGGTCATCGGTCCTCCTCCCGTCGTCTCCTATGCGGCGGTGGAGAAGGTGCCCTATGGTGTGGACGAAATGGCCATTGCCGGGGGATTGGCCGGTCAGCCCATCGAGGTGGTCAGGTGCAAGACGGTTGATCTTGTGGTGCCTGCGGACACCGAACTGGTGATCGAGGGGAACGTCTCGACGGAGTACCTGGAGCCGGAGGGGCCCTTCGGCGAATCGCACGGCCACATGCATCCCCGCCAGATGAACCCCTACATGGAGATTACCGCGATCACCCACCGGAAAGACATGATCTACGTCGGCTGGATCAGCCAGGTCACGCCGAGCGAGAGCAGCATCATCAAGAAGATGGCCTACGAGCCGAGCTATCTGCGCTTCCTGAAAAAAGAGTGTCGGATCAAGAGCGTGACCCGGGTCTCCTTGCACGAGCCTCTCACCAACCTGAGAAAATTGCTGATCATCCAGATGAAAGACCCCTCGGAGTCTGAGGTCTGGAGAGCCCTGCGCGCCGCCGCGCACCGCCACCAGGGAGTGGGGAAGATCGTGATTGCCGTGGACGAAGATATCGATCCGGAAAACATGGATGCCGTGTGGTGGGCCATCGCGTATCGGGCGAAGCCCCATCTGGATATGGAGATCCTGAGGTATCAGGAAAAGGGCCATGCTCCTCCGTTTGTCTATTCTGCAAAGGGCCATGACGTTGTCTCCTACAGCGAGAAGGCCGAAGATTCCGCACTCCTCATCAACGCCATGTTGAAGGAACCCTTTCCGCCCGTGTCGTTGCCCAAGAAGGAGTACATGGAGAATGCACTGAAGATCTGGAGGGAACTGGATCTGCCGGAGATAAGGCCCCAGAGCCCCTGGTTCGGTTACTCGCTGGGACAATGGGATGAGGAACTGGAGGAGGAGGCCGCCCTCGCTCTAAAAGGGGAACATTACAAAACCGGAGAGAAACTGAAAGGGAGAAGGGTGAAGGCCTGAGCGTTAAGCGATGCCGCTCTGCCGTTTTTCCGAACTCCCCTGTCCAATCCGTCGATGCTAACATTTTTTACACCTTCTCATCCTGTAGATATAGCCCCATGGAGTTGCAACGGAGGAGAGCATGTCAAAACCTTATAAAGATTTGAGAGAATGGATTGAACGGGTTGATGACGCAGGAGAGTTGAAAAGAGTGAAAGGGGCCGATTGGAACCTTGAGATGGGTGCCATCACGGAGTTGATCGGGAGAGAGGGAAAATACCCCCCGCCGGCGATTCTCTTCGAAGAGATACCCGGTTATCCGAAAGGATTTAAAACCATCTTCGGAACCACGGGATCTGTTCAGCGCATGGCTCTCACGCTGGGTTTCTCAGATGTAAAAACAGGCACCCAGCTGATCAGGGCTTACCGGGAAAAGTCAAAGGTTCTGAAACCCATTCCACCCACGGTTGTTGAGAAAGGTCCTGTTTTCGAAAATATCGACTCGGGGAAAGATGTCGATCTCTATAAGTTCCCGGTCCCGCTGATGCACGAGAAGGACGGGGGCAGATATATCGGCACCAACTGCCTGGTGATCACCCGGCATCCTGATGAAGGGTGGGTCAATCTGGGGACCTACAGGGTGATGGTCCATGGAAAGGATCACACCGCCTTTTTCATCTCCCCGGGAAAACACGCCCGGATTGCCCGAGACCTCTACTTTGAGAGGAAACAACCTTGCCCGGTCGTCGTCTCTGTCGGGCACGACCCCCTCCTCTTTCTGGCCGCAGGCAACGAAGTAGGCTATGGACTTTCGGAGTATGATTATGCCGGGGGCTTCAAAGGGGAGCCGATCGAAGTGGTCAAGGGGAAGCATACCGGATTACCCATCCCGGCCTATGCTGAAATCGCCATGGAAGGGGAGGCCGTCTGGGACGATGTAAAGAAGGAAGGTCCGTTTGGAGAGTGGACCGGCTACTATGCCAGCGGCGAAAGGCCGGAGCCGATCATCCGGGTCAAGAATGTTTACTATCGGAACAATCCGATATTAACCTGTTCGAAGCCCAGCCGTCCTCCCTCTGACTATTCCTTCAGCAAAGGCATCGTCAAGTCGGCGTTGATCTGGGAAGAGCTCGAAAAATGCGGCGTGCCCAATGTGAAAGGCGTTTGGTGCCACGAAGCAGGCGGAGGCAGGCTCTTCAATGTTGTCTCGATTAAACAGGCCTACCCGGGACATTCGCGCCAGGCCGGGTTCATCACTTCCCAAACCCATGCAGGCGGGTATCTGAACCGCTTTGTAATTGTGGTCGACGAGGATATCGATCCATCCAATCTTTTTGACGTGGTCTGGGCCATGTCGACGCGATGTGATCCCGCCGAGGACATCGACATCATGAGGAAGTGCTGGAGCGGACCTCTGGACCCCATTATTCCTCCAGGGAAGAAAGGCGTAAACTCCAGGGC
>JAZDGZ010000240.1:0-4604 GCA_043806375.1 Pseudomonadota bacterium
TGACAAACGGTATTGATCTCATCCGCCAGCAGATCCTCTTATCAGCCGGTGAAAATCTCGCTTTTTCTCAGGATGATATACAACCCAGGGGCTGGGCTATCGAGTGTCGAATCAATGCCGAAGATCCTGAACGGAATTTTATGCCCTCGCCGGGGGTCGTGGAGGTTTATCGTCCTCCGGGAGGATTCGGGGTGAGACTGGACACCCATCTCTACCAGGGCTACGAACTGCCCATCTTCTATGATTCCCTGATCGCCAAGCTCATTGCCTATGATCTCACCCGGGAAGGGGCTATCCGGATCATGAAGAGGGCCCTGGGAGAATTCAGGATTGAGCCCCTGAAAACGACTATTCCGCTCCATATGCGGATCATGGAAGACCCCCTTTTTCAGAAGGGTGAATTCACTACCCATTTTATTCAGACTTTCCTCCCTGAACATTCGGAGGAAGAAGAGGAGTATGATTAGCCATGGATTTCGAATTTACTGAAGAACAAAAGATGCTCAGGGAACAAATCGCCCGATTCGTGGATGGTGAAGTTATTCCCCGGGCAGCACTGATCGATGAGGAAGAGCGTTTTCCGGAAGAGAGCTTCCGGACCATGGCAGGGATGGGGCTTTTCGGGATGTCCCTGCCGGAGGAATATGGGGGAAGCGGGGTTGATTTCCTCTCCTGTGTGCTCGTTATGGAAGAGTTGATGAGGGGGTGCGTTTCTACTGGAAACACCTATGGGGCTCATGCCGTCCTGTGCACGGAAAGTATTTTCAGGAATGGAAACGAAGATCAGCGAAAGCGTTTCCTGCCTGATCTCGTGGCCGGAAAAAAGATCGGGGCCCTGGCTCTGACTGAACCGGAGGCCGGATCCGATGCCTTATCCCTGCGCTGTCGGGCAGAGAGAAAAGGGGACCGGTATATACTCAATGGAACCAAGACCCTTATCACCAACGGACCGATAGCCGATGTGGTGATTGTTTATGCCAAGACCAATCCGGCAGCCGGACAAAACGGGATCTCGGCCTTTATTGTGGAGGAGGGCTTTGCCGGGTTTAAGAAGGGAAAACCCATGAAGAAGATGGGCGCCAAGGGCTCGCCTACCGGTGAACTGTTCTTTGAGGACTGTCAGGTACCGGCCGAGAATCTCCTGGGAGAGGAGAACCAGGGGATCAAGGTCCTGATGAGTGGTCTCGATCGGGAGAGGGTCCTCTGGTCGATTGCACCGATCGGTGTCGCCCAAGGGGCCTTTGACCTGGCCTTTCGCTATGCCCAGGAAAGGGTTCAGTTCGGACAACCCATCGTTCAATTCCAGATGATCCAGGAGATCCTGGCCGACATAAGAACCGAAATACAGGCCGGGCGGGTTCTATCCTACTGGGCGGCAACTTTGGCCGATTCCGGGAAGCGGGTCAGATTGGAGGCCTCTTATGCCAAGCTCTTCTGTGCCGAGGCCGGGGTCAGGGCAGTGGGCAAGGCTATGCAGGTATTCGGAGGGTACGGGTTTATCCGCGAGTTTCCCATTGAGAGGATGTACCGGGATATCAAAGGCATCGAGTTCGGAGCCGGCACCAACCAGATCCAGAGGCTCATTATCATCGGGGAATTGATGCGAAAGGTGAAGAAGAGTTAAGGCAGGAAGTAATCAAACCATAATGAAATAACAGCGAAGATGTTTTTTTTCAAAGGGAGGAAGGAAACAGCACAACGGCTCTAATCCTATAACATAAGGAGGAAGGGACATGGAAGAGAGAATCTGGCATAAGGCTTATGACCCCCAGGTACCCCCGAGCATCGATTATGAAAAACTGACCCTGCCCGAGGCCCTGGAAAGGAGCGCTCGCAACTACCCGAATCAGGTGGCCCTGATAATGATGGGCAAGAAGATCACCTACCGTGAATTGAATTCCCTGGTCAATCGTTTTGCGGCTGCCTTGCGGGGACTGGGGGTTCGGAAGGGCGACAAGGTGGCCATCCTCCTTCCCAATATTCCCCAGGGATTTATCGCCTGCTATGCCGTTTTTCGTCTGGGCGCCGTGGTGGTCATGAACAACCCCCTGTACACCGAACATGAGCTGGCCTATCAGCTTAAAGACTCAGACTCCATCCTGGCTATCTCTTTGGACCTCCTGATCCCGCGGATCTTAAAAATTAAGGAGAAGACGGGGATTGGAAAGGTTATCGCCTGCCATATCCGGGATTATCTTCCCTTTCCGGCCAAACAGCTTTTCCCCCTGATAAAAAAAGGGATGCACCGAAAAACTGATCCCAACGAAGACGTCTATGATTTCTTGGATCTGATCAACAAATATCCGGACAAGTCCCCCGGGGTAGAGGTTTCTTTTGATGACATGGGGGCCTTGCTCTATACCGGCGGCACAACCGGCCTTTCCAAAGGCGTTATGCTCACTCACCGGAACCTCAGCGTCAATGCCCAGCAGCTTCGTGCCTGGACCTTTGATGCCAAGGAGGGCCGGGAAAGCCTCATGGGGATCTTCCCTATCTTTCACAGCGCGGGGTTTACGGCTGTCATGAACCATTGCTTCTACCGGGGGATGACCATTATTCTCGTGCCCAAGCCCGACCCGGACGGGGTCCTCAAAATGACTAAAAAGTATCGGCCCGATTATTTCCCCTGTGTTCCGACTCTCTATGTCGGGCTCCTGAATCACCCGGAATTTTCTAAAACCGACTTTTCATTTATCAAAGGCTGTGTCTCCGGCGCCGCTCCCCTGGCCCTGGAGACCTTGAAACAATGGAAGGAAGCCATTGGAACCCAGATTATGGAAGTTTATGGATTGACGGAGACTTCGCCTCTTTCCCATGCCAATCCCTGGAGAGGGCTGGCTAAAGCGGGCAGCGTGGGACTGCCGGTATCGGATACGGATTGCAGGATCGTTGATGTGGTTGAAGGAACCAAGGAACTGGGATTGGGTGAAACCGGAGAGATTCTCTTAAAAGGCCCGCAGCTTACCCAGGGCTATTACAAGAAACCGGAAGAGACCGCTCTGGCCATCCGGGACGGCTGGTTTTATACCGGAGACATCGGTTACATGGATGATCAGGGCTATCTCTATATTGTGGACCGCAAAAAGGACATGATTATCGCCAGCGGTTTCAATGTCTATCCGAGAGATATTGACGAGATTCTTTTTGAACACCCCAAGATAAAAGAGGCTTGTGCTGTGGGGATTCCGGACCCCTACCGGGGGGAAACCATCAAGGCATTTGTGGTCCTCCGGGAGGGGGAGACCCTGACGGCTGAGGAGGTCATCGCCTTCTGCAGGGAAAAGCTGGCCGCCTATAAGGTTCCCAAACAGGTCGAATTTATGGAAGATCTCCCCAAGAGCACGATCGGCAAGGTCATGCGGAGAAAATTGAGGGAGATGGAAACGGAAAGGGTCAAGAAGAGTCCTTCACAACAGGCGCCCTGAGAATATATTATTGCTCTTTTTAATTGGAATGTCGTAGGAGTGATGGAGTATTCGTCCGGGTTCACCGGAAAAAAAATTCGGTTATTTTTTAGGTAGATTTTAACGGAGCAATATGTCTGGAAGCCTTAATAGATTTCTTGAGGTTGATTTAGGCACGGGCCGGACCGGAGTCAGGAAGTTAGACCCGGGGGATTTGAGGTCTTATGTGGGGGGGAGCGCCCTGGGGGCACGTCTTTTTTTCGAGACCCGGGGAACTGAAGTTGATCCCTTGTCTCCGGAAAACCCGCTGTTTATCATGGCCGGGCCAATGGCCGGAACAACCTTCCCGGGGTCCTCGCGCTTCGTCATGTGTGCCCGTTCACCTTTGACCGGTATCTGGGGGGAATCCAGCTCAGGTGGAGCCTTTGGGGCCGATCTCAAGAAGGCCGGCTTTGACGGAGTTCTGATAGAGGGACGGTCTGAAAAGCCCTCTTATCTTTTAATCGAAGATGGTCAGGCGGCCATCTATGAGGCCGGGGATTTATGGGGATTGGATACATATGCTACGGTGGAGACCTTGTGGCAGCGACATCCCGGAAAGAGGCCTTTAAAGATCCTGGCCATCGGGCCGGCCGGGGAGAATCTGGTCAAGTATGCCTCGGTTTGCAATGACAAGGCCCATTACCTGGGGCGCACCGGTATGGGAGCGGTCATGGGGAGTAAGCAGATCAAGGCCATTGCCGTCAGAGGGACGGGAAAGGTGCCCATAGCCCATGAAGAGGCTTATCTGGAAGTTAGGAAAGCGGCCCTTCAGGCCATCAAGGATTCCATGATGGCTGATTCCTTTCATCAATTGGGAACAGCATCTGCAATGGATCTGGGCATGATGACCGGGGATGTTCCCATTAAAAACTGGTCCCTTGGCGTCAACTATGACATGGCCGACGCCTTGGGGGGACCATCTCTGGTGGAGAAGATGGTCAAAGGTCGGGCGGCCTGTTATGCCTGCCCAATCGGCTGCAAGCCCGTGGTGGAGTTTCAGGTTTTCCCTGGTCCGGCAACTAAAGGGCCGGGGCCGGAGTATGAGACCTGTGCCGCCTTCGGCACTATGATCATGAACGACGACCTCTTGGCCGTGGCGCAGGCCAATGAGCTCTGCAATCGTCTGGGGCTTGATACCATCAGCTGTGGAGCGACAAT
>JAZDGZ010000241.1:0-12486 GCA_043806375.1 Pseudomonadota bacterium
ATGATGAGGAGCGGGTATTACCCGGCGCTCTTGCCTGGCTGGAGATCTGAAGCCCGTTGAAGGGAGGGGTTTTCATACTTTCTGCAGCCATTTGGCTACAATCACGTTATCAGAACTGGGGTGATGCCACAAAGTTTGAAGGTGTTCGATCCGGCCGGAGGAGGGGGACATTCAAGGATGAAAGAAGTGAGAATGATGGGGCGAGGAGGGCAGGGGACAGTGATAGCTTCGGAGATGCTGGCTGCTGCGCTTGCTGAAGAGGGGAAATGGGTGTCAGCCTTTCCCAGTTTTGGTGTTGAGAGGCGAGGGGCGCCCGTGGATGCCTTCTTACGTTTTGGTGATAGGCCGATTACCAAGGTGAGCTTAATCACGAAGGCGGATTGTTTGGTTGTTTTGGATCGCAAGAGGGCAAAGGCTGTTTTTAAATCTCCTGAACTAAAGCCCGGAGGAATCATGGTTTTAAATATGAGAACGGCTGCTCAGGAGATTTATGAGGGAATTGGGGTATTGGGGCAGATCGATGCTACCGGCGTAGCTACGGAGGAGATCGGCAGGGATATCAGCAATACTGTGATGATGGGGGCCTTTGCGAAATGTACCGGGTGGGTGGGCCTGGAAGCAATCGTCAAGATTCTCCATGGATATTTTCAGGGGAAGCTGCTGGAAATGAATATCAGGTGTTTGAAAAGGGGTTATGAAGAAATCAGGGTCATAAATGACGGGGGTGTCCTTAATCAATGAAATATCAGAGTCGATTCGAAGGTCCATGGGGCGACGGCAGGGACTTGATGATTATTCACACGGGCGATTGGAGGTCCCAGCGTCCTGTGACCAAGACCGGAAAATGCCGTCAATGCGGCTGGTGTTATATCTTCTGCCCTACCGGGTGTATCGAAGAAAAAGAGACCTATTTCTCTGCCAATTTGGAGTACTGCAAAGGGTGTGGGGTTTGTGCAGAGGTATGCCCGGCCAATGCGATTATGATCATAGCGGAAGAAGAATAGGGCGTAGATGATGAAAAAGGAAAAGGACATCAGTGGATGGAAGGTTCTTACCGGAAATGTGGCGGCTGCTCACGCGGTTGCCCTATGCCGGCCAGATGTAGTCGCATCTTACCCTATTACCCCTCAAACGACGATTCTGGAGCAACTCTATAAGTTTAGTGCAGAAGGTATTTTGAAGAGCCAGCTCATCAATGTGGAAGGAGAAAACTCAGCCATGAGCGCCCTGATTGGGGCTGCGGCGTGCGGGGGGAGGGTTTTTACCGCCACTTCCTCAAACGGGCTTGCATTTATGTATGATGCTTATGTGTTTGCCGCGGGTAACAGAGTACCCATTGTCATGGCCATTGCCATGCGTGAACAGGTTAGCCCACAGTGTGTGGCAGCAGGTCAGGATGCTGTACAGGTGAAAGACCAGGGCTGGATCCAGTTATATGCCGAGAGCTGCCAGGAGATCCTGGACATGATTATCATGGCATATAGACTTTCGGAGGATAAAGATATTCTGATACCCGTGAATGTCTGCTTTGAGGGGTTTTATCTGTCCTATATGTCCCAGAATGTAAACGTGCCCACTTTTGAGGAAGTGGAACAATTCCTCTCCCCTCTAAAGGAAATGAAAAGGACTGTATGGAGCCTGGAAGAGCCGTTGCATTTCTCAAGTTATATCCTGGGCAATCTTTTCATGGAATACAGGCATAAGCACACGGCTGCTTTTAACCGGGCCAAGGAGAAGTTCGAAGAGATCAATAGGGATTTTGCTGCTCAATTTGGCAGGAATTTTGGAGGTCAGATTGAGGAGTACAGGACCGAGGATGCCGACATTGTTATGATCACCATGGGCGCCACTTCAGGAACGGCGAAATCTGTGATCGATGAGATGAGGGATGGGGGCTTGAAAGTGGGCCTGGTGCGAATTCGCATGTTCAGGCCCTTTCCCAAGGAGAAACTGGCGGAAGCTATCAAAGGGAAGAAGGCCATCGGCATCATTGACAGGAATGTTCTCTGCGGTTGGGACTGCGGGCACGTGTTTCTGGAGATGAGTGCAGTGCAGAACCGTTTTAAACTTCAAATTCCTATGGTTGGATTTATCGACGGGTTGGCGGGTGCCGACATCTCTGAGGCCCATATTGGGCGCGCTATTCAAACGACCGTGGCTGCGGCAGAAGGCAAAGAGACCAAAGAAGTAACCTGGCTGGCGCTGGAATAGGGCATCAGGAGAAGTTCAATGGGAAAGCGCAAACACCTGATTATTGGATGCGGCTCAGCGGGCATAAGCGCCGCAGAAGAGATAAGACGGCTCAACTCAGGAGACGAAGTCACGTTGGTGAGTATGGAGCAGTGTGACCCCTATTCACCCCTTTCTTTGCCTTATGTGCTGGGCCGGAGGATAAAGGAATCCGATATTCGACTGAGGGATGCAAAGTCTCTACGCAGAATCGGTGCTACCATCATCAGGGGGAGGAAGGCAGTTAGGGTAGACACCGGAGCGGGAGAAGTCATTTACGATAGAGGGGAGAGGGATCGTTATGACAGGTTGCTTATCGCCACGGGGTCGGAGCCTCTCATCCCGTCGTTGGAGGGTTTGGAAGAGATCGGGTTCCAAGGTTTTCACGTCATGGAGGATCTGGAAGAGATTACAAGGAAGCTTCAGGATGGAAAAGAGGTGCTCATCTACGGCGGGGGCCTGGTCGCCTTGGGCCTGGCGATGGGGCTGATGGAAAGGGGATGTGAGGTCAAGATCGTGGTCAGAAGCCGGATCCTGAGGGGGTATTTTGATGAGGAATGCGGGGCCCTGATCACACGCATCTTTGAGGAAAGGGGATGCCAGATATTTTCCGGATGCGCAATAAAGACGCTGCGAAGAAGTGATGGGCAGGTGGAGGCGGTGCTGGATAAGGGCCCTGCTATAAGAACAGACTTTCCGATCATGTGCGTTGGGGTCAGGCCCAGGACCGCCTTTCTGGAAGGTTCGGGGATCATGGTGAGGAAGGGCGTCGTTGTGAACAAGAGAATGCAGACAAATATCGAGAACGTCTATGCTGCCGGTGATGTGGCGGAGTCCCCTGGTTTTCTAATGGGCGTCTCTGGCTTAAGTCCCATTCTGCCATCCGCCGTTGAACAGGGGAGGATTGCAGGAGCAAATATAGCAGGCGGGGAACTGGAATATGAAGGTTGGATCCCCATGAATAGCTTCAACTTTTTCGGGCACAGGGCTGTAACCATAGGCATGTTTGATGCCGAAGGGGAAAAGATTGAAGTCCTTACAGGGAGGGATGAGGCGAAGCAGCAATTCAAAAAGCTGGTGATCGAGGAAGGCCGACTCATCGGAGGCTCATTTTTGAATATTCCCCTTTCTGCCGGGATTATCCGGTATCTCATTCGAGAAAAGGTGGATGTGGGCGAAAGCCAGAAGCTTTTCCTGGAAAAACCCAATGAGGTCAGCGCATGGTTGATGCTCAGGGCGGAGAAAAGGCAGGCCATGCCCTTGGGGATGTGAGAGGAGAAACCTGATTGATGAGGACATGTTATAACACATTGAGTGCTGCCTATGGGCAATGCGCGCCTGATTGTACGGCCTGTGAGGATGCCTGCGCACGGCTCAATTCGGCGGGATACCCGCGGATGAGGTCGGTTCATCTTCCTGAGATGAATTTTCATGGAGTCATAACGTGCAACCAGTGCGGCGAACCGAGGTGTATCGAGGTGTGCCCCACAGGCGCCATCACCAAAGACGAAGCTGGCGGCGTGGTCAGGATCGACCAGGCAAGGTGTTTGGGATGCGGTCTTTGCGACATGATGTGTCCGTATGGCGGGGTCCATTACGAAACCTCAATGAAAAAGGCTTTCAATTGTGATCTGTGTGATGGTCAGCCTAGATGTGTTGATGCTTGCGATGAGGGTGTTCTCTCCTTTCTTAAAGGCAGGGATATTGTGAAGTACTTGAAGGATGAAGATATCGCAAACCCAGGTACCCCGTTGTGCCCCGGTTGCCCTGCGGAACTTCTCCTGAGATTTGCGCTCAGAATATTCGGCAGACGCATTTTCTTTTTCGGAGCACCGGGATGTGTCGCGACAATGGTTGGGGGATGGGGGACTCAGGGGACCTTGGGGGTTCCCAATACAACCACCCTGATGACCAATGTGCCGTCCACCATGACCGGTGTAAAGCGCTATTACGAAAGCCTTGGGCAGGATGTGACATGCGTGGCCTTTGTAGGCGATGGTGTGACCGTTGATGTGGGCTTTCAACCCTTATCAGGTGCAGCAGAAAGGAACGAGAAGATCATTTATATCTGCTATGACAATGAGGGCTATATGAATACGGGGATCCAAAGTAGTGGTAGCACACCCACGCATGGGTGGACGTTTACCACTCCCGTCGGTGGAGAATGGAAAGGCAAGTCCCAGGGCCCAAAATACATGCCGCTCATCATGCTCCTCCACGGGATATCCTATGTGGCCACGGCCAGCATTGCTTTTCCCGAAGATTATCTTAGAAAGTTGACCAAGGCCCTGGAGGTGAAGCACGGGATGTCCTATATCCATCTTATTTCTCCCTGTCCCACCGGGTGGAGATTTGCACCCCCATTAGGCATCAAGATAAGCCGGTTAGCTGTGGAGACAAACTATTTTCCCCTCTGGGAAGCCGAAGACGGGCAGGTCAAAATGACCGTGCCGGGTAGCAATCCTAACCCGATCCAGGAATTCACCGAACTACAGGGTAGATTCGCCCATTTTGATAAGGCCATGGTGGATGAATTGCAGACGATGGTAGACAAAAGATACAAACGGATCGCACACCTGGCAAAGCTAAAAGAGTAATGTTTTGGTGTGAATGAATTGTTTTCGTTGCCTGTCACGATTTTTGACTGAACGGTAATATAATCGGAATGGCTGCTAATTGTTTGGATAATTTGGTTTGTTGAGTCAGGAGGTGCGGTATGATGAGGAGATCTAGAGCAACTGGTCCGGAGTGGATGGTCACATATACACCGCAGGAGGAGTGGATTGAAGGGAAAGGGAAGTTCCTATGGCTCGCGTTTTTTTTCTCCGAAATTGGCGCCGGCATCTATTTTGTGTCACTCTTTATGAACTTTCCTACGGGATGGCTGGTCGGATGGCTGGTGTCATTGGTGTTGGGTGGGCTTACTCACGCGGCCTATCTGGGCAAGGCGACCAGAGGCTGGCGGATATTGCTTAAACCCGGAAGTTCGGAGTTGTCCCGGGGCCTATGGGTGATCCTTCTTTACGGGGTGATCGGTTTTTTTCAAGTGGTCCCTATCGTGATTCCGGGTCTGCCATGGACAGGGGATGGTGGAACCTTGAGGACGATTATGGGAATAATCTGTATTCTCATGATTACACATGGTTTCCTAACGATGAGCGTGGTGAGGGCACTTCCATTGTGGAACTCTCCGATGATGATACCTTTGTCATTGGCTTCCGGGATCCTGGTTGGAAGCCAGACGGTCGAATGGATGATTTTCCTTAGTGGGGGAAATGTAGGTGTGGCTGAGCTTTGGTCAAGGTGGTCGTTATTAGGCTACATGGGTGTTCTGGTGATCTACTTGTGGAGCGCATTTCATGCATCCGAGACGGCAAGGGTATCCCTAAGAAGAGTTCTATTTGGTAATGTTTCAGTTTTGTTTTACCTCGGGGTCGTTGCCGCCGGGCTTATCATTCCGTTAATTATTACCCTTAATGTGTGGGGAGGTGGGGCCGAAAAAATCGGTGGCGGGATTCTATTGTTAAGATTTATGTGCGTTTTGATAGGTGATTTGGTTATGCGATACGAGATTATGAGAAGCGGGCTTTATACGCCACTCCTTTAAGCCTGTATCGGCCTTACTACCCGTTGTAATTAGTTTACGCTGAAAGATGGGTTTTTCTCAAAAATGGGATTACAACCCGTGTACTTTTCTGAATGGTATCATGGGCCGGACTCCTTTTCGGGGAGTTTCTCCCCTGCTAGGTGACATGGGCCACTAGGTGCTTACCCTATTTTTTGAACCATCTGCCCCCCCCATAGCAGCATTCAAGAGCCGCTTTTTTTCAGGTGTTGAAAAAGAAGCGGCCTTTCAATGTCTGCGTTCGTGCTGGCGTATCGAAGCACGAACCGATAATGCCTCGGATTGTCCGGTCGCCCTTCGATAACTCAGGGCGAACGGCTGGGGCGCCGTAATTACGGCCAGTTAAGCCCACAGTCACAGTCTCAAGTGTGGGCAAGATTCAGCCATATCCCGCAGGGGTGCTGCCGACCCTATTTGTACCGCTCCGGATTGGGGATATAATCGGTCAGAGTGATGCGGTCCATGACCTCATCAGAAAGTTTTGCCACCGGCGGAAAATCCTTTCTGAAGGGTTTTGCCGTGGCATCAATGCCGACCTTGGTCAGGACGCCCTCCTGCGGGGCCGACATGTCCAGATCCGTCCCCAGGACGCCAGGGAGAATCATCAGGTCCCGATCCGCCTGAACCCTTGTCGCAACGGCCCATGACATCTGGGCGCCATTCTCGATATCGATATCCGAGTCAAAGCAGACCACGTACTTCAGATACATGTCATTGGCGAAGGCGGCCAAAATCGCCTGTTTGGGCTGGCCGGCGTGTTTCTTGTCCAGTTGAATGAAGCCGTAGAACCATCCCGTTGCCGGGCCGAAACGGAATTTTATGACATCGGGGACCGCTTCCTTGATCTGCCGGTTCATGAAGGCGTGCTGGGGAATGCGTCCCAGAATGGGGCCGAGGCTCGACCAGGAGCCCATATCATGCACGATGGGGTCCTTTCTGTGGGTAATCGCTTTGATCTTCACGGGATGACGCAGGGCGACCTGGTGGTAGCGGGTGAAGTCGCCCCAGGGTCCCTCCTCTTCATAGGTGTTGGGGGGGATTTCCCCCTCGATGACGATCTCCGCCCACGCGGGAACCAGGACGTCGATGGTCTCGCACTTGACCACCTGGAGGGGTTCATGCAGCAGGCTTCCGATGACGTCGTACTCTGAGGGCGGATGGGCGATCCTGCTCTGCGCCCCCACGGCCCATATGGGGTGAAGGCCCACCACAAAGGCGATTTCAAGGGGTTTATTCCGGTCTGTCCTGGCTTTCCAGATATTGTACAGGTGTCTTCCGGGAGTCACATGCGTCACGCCGAGATGGGGTCCTTTGATCATAAACCGGTAGTGGGCCGCATGCGGACACCCGGCTTTCTCATTGTTTGTGACGCCGATGGCCCTGGTCAAATAGGGGACCTCTCCTTGATGGTGGCTGAGGAAGGGAAATGCGTGCATGTCCGCGTCTTTTCCGAGCCTGATCACCTCCTTCACAGGCGCCTCTGATTTATCGACGACCTTGTAGGGATATTTGTTCAGCCGCAGGCACTCCTCTTCCCGCTCCGCGTAGAAGTCTTCCACCTTTTCCGGAGGGCAACCCAGGGCTAGGCCGAATTTCCCCCACGTCGAGTCCGTGTTGCAGACCACGGGAATGTCATAGCCCTTCACGTTCTCAAAATAGACCAAGGGGTGTCTTCCCATGAGGTCCAGCTTCTTAATGATCGCCGAAATCTCGTATTTCGGATCCACTTCCCTGGTTACCCTCACGAACTCATCGGGCAGGTTGTTTTCGTGTTCTGCAATCAAACTTCTTAAGTCTTTCATGGTTCCTCCTTGAGAGTAAACGACCCCGCCCAAAGACGGTTGCCGCAAAATTGGTGGTCCCCTTCGACCAACATGGCCGCCGCGAAACTCTGCTTTCTTCGCCCCCCTTATCCTTCACGAGTCTTCTGTCTTCAGAAGGTCGCATGACGGACCGTCCCGTCCCTCGATGAGGTGCTATCCCACTCTGGGGATAATGTTTCCCCCTGACGGGAATACGGCGACGTCGGCCCGGGGCATTTCTCTTGCCGCAAGATCCACTGCGTCCTGGACGGTGGCGCTGTAGGAATACTTCATCATTCTCACCTGGTCCGGCGACAAACCCTCGGTGACGTGAACCACCTTGAACCTTTCCGCCATGGCCTTGAAAAAGACAATCTGCATGATATAGGAAATCCCGAATTGCCTGAGATGCTCAGGGACGTCTCCCTCAATGAGACGCCGGTGAAAATCGGTGGCCGTATCAGGACTCGCCATTTCCTTGATCAGGGGCATAATGGGGCCGGCCTCCTTTTGCGGCGCAATCCAGATCACGGTTCCCCCCGCTCGCGTAGAGAATTTCGACAGGGCGAGGGCCTTGGTGGACTGGACTCCCATTTCGAGGGGAAAAGCCGAGGTGATCGTCACATCCGCGAGCTTGGGCAGGGAAACAAGATAAAGTTTTTCCGCATAACGTGAGGCCTCCCTGTGTGCCCCCAAAGGATCTCCGGCAAAGGAACGGACGATCTCCTTCTTGGGATTGATGATCGAGTCGATTTTGAAGGCCAGCCGGGAGATTCGACCCGCGTCCACGATCTCCTCCCAATAGTAGTTTCCCTCCAGATGATTCACCCGGCTGCCCGGATGGCGCATCCATGCGAAATGATGCTCGGCTACGGACCGATAGGAGGAAATCCCGGGCATCACAATTTTATACCCCCCGCCATACCCGGCTGTGGGATGCGGCATGCACTCTCCAATGCCGATGATCAGATCGGCGGCTGCCGCATGGGGGTTGATCTCGACCAGGGTCCCCCTGTGGGTTTTCCCGATGATCACGTTATCAGAGGCGTGAGGATCGTGGCAGAAGAGGCGGCCGTGCAATCGCGAGAAGGCCTCTTCCCCCACTTTGGGTCTCATCTGTTCCAGGGAAAGGACCGGGTGGGTTCCCAGGGCGCAAACGGCTTTGATTCGCTCATCGGGCACACCGGCCCGGTTGAGGCGATTCATGATTTCAGGAAGGATAAGGTGCGCCGGCGTGGGTCGTTGGAGATCATCGAACAGCAGGACGACCTCCATGCCGGACGTTGCAAGCTCTTCTATTTTGGGTGATCCGATGGGATGGTCCAGGGCGCGCTTCACCTCCTGCAATGGATCCGAAACGCCGGGAACCGGGGGCTTATCCTCGCCTGATATGACATTCCACCCATCCGGCAGAGAGAACTCTTGCCTCCTGCTTCCATAATTGACATACACGTCCATGCCTATACCCCCGGTTTTGTTCATTGCTGTCGAATATGGTTAGAATTCAATGCGGGGCAAACAAAAACTTCGCTCTGTCTCCTCCCTCCGGGGCGGAGGCCCTCCGGGCCAGAGGCCGTGCCTGGTGAAAATCCTGTTTTGGACGGCCATGACGTGATGATTTCTGATGCCCATGGCGCTTCAATTTACAGAACCCTCCCTTTCCTGTCAAAAAAATTCCGCTCCCTGGGGCCGCCTACTTTCCTGAAGGGATGGAACCGATTCCACTTACAGATGATGCAGGTGGTTTGGGCAACAGCCCGTTGACAGGGTCCGGCAAGCCGTCTTAGGTTATGGAATAATTGAAAGAGTCCCCCCCTGTCTTTTCTGCAAAAATTAGGATGATGTAGGTTGGTTGTTGACACAAAAGGGCCGTTACTCTATATATTTTACCTGAAGAAAATGAGAAAGGAGGTGTTCGGAGAAAAGAGGGTCGAGTGTGTTGCGACTAGCGGAATGCTTACCCGTTTCATGGAAGAGGTCCTTAACATACATGTGAAAGGGGGTTTCAAATGAAGATTGTAAGAATGACCATCATATGTGGCATGATTTTATTATTCGCTTTCCCGGCAGGGAGTATGGCAAAAGACTTGCCGAAATTCGTCTATATTGCAACGAATCCGCAAGGGTCGATGTACTATACGTTCGGCAGCGTGATTGGAAAGATTTTGGACGATTATTCAGGAATAAAGGCGCGGGTTCAACCTTCCGGGGGATCAAGCGCCTACATCCCTGCCATCAGCCAGGGAAAGATTGATCTTGGCGTCAACAACACCAATGATGTTCGAATGGCATACCAGGGGATGGCGCCCTTTGTCAAAAGTCCGAATATAAGGACGTTGACCGTCATGTGTCCCTTGTTGGTGGGTATGCTCGTGAGAAATGATTCCGATATCAAGACCATGCAGGATATTAAGGGAAAGCGGGTGGCATCCAAATTTCCTGCCCAGTTGTCCATCACTTATTGTATCGGCGGGATGATGGCAGCGGATGAGCTGTCGTGGAAAGATGTCGTTGAGGTGCCTGTGACAAACATCATCGTAGGGGTCCAGGCCCTGGTAGAAAAGAGGCTCGATGTGACCAGTATTGCGGTCAGTGCGGCACAGACTAAGGAAGCCGATGCCACTATCCCGGGCGGCATAAGGTTCTTGTCCATTAACGGAACACCCGAAGGGGCCCGGAGAATGGCCGAGGTTTTTCCAGGGACCTATCCTCTTACCCTGAAGGCCCATGCACCAGGCACAAGCGGCATCTTAAAGGATACCGTGGTTCAGGCCTACGACGTCTTTTTGATCGCGGGCACGCAGCTCAGTGAAGATGCGGGATATGCCATCGTAAAAACATTATATGAGCACGTTGATAAGGTTCAAAAAGGTCACGGGATGCTCAAGCGTTTTGAAAAAGACAAGATGGTAAAAACAAATGTGACCGTCCCATACCATGACGGGGCAATAAAGTTCTACAAAGAGGCCGGCCTCTGGACAGGAGAAATGGCTAAAGTCCAGGAGCGTTTGTTAAGCCAAGCGGCAAAATAGGCCGAAGCACACCGGATGTATAAAAACCTGTTAAACCAGCCGTCCCTCAACTCAAGGGAGCCATAGGGCAAAGAGGACCTCCATGGGTACCGAAGAGAATTCAGTAAAACAAAGTTCATCCAAATACAGAGTGTTGGCAGGTCCGGCAAGGATCGTGGAAAACTTGGTCTTTCATGCCTTGATCATCCTGGGTGCGTTGTGGATTCTTGACGTCTATTTCTATTTTGGCCTCACCCCGATGATCAAACAGTACATCGGTTCTTTTCTGGGCCTTAGCCTGGGAGGTGTTTTCCTCACCATCCCGTTCCGTAAAGGAAGATCGATCAGAAAGGTGCCGTGGTACGATTGGATCCTGTTTGCCCTCGGACTCATTGTCGGTTTTTATGTCGCCCTTTTCTATCCATCGATCCTGTACGTGGTGAACCTGGAAACGCCTACCAGGGTTGTATTGGGTTGCATAACCATAGTGCTCGTCATTGAAGCGTTGCGGCGGATCATCGGGTGGGTCATGGTGGTGATCACCTGTTTGTTCCTGCTCTATGCGCCTCTTGCCAATTTCTTCCCGGGAATGCTTGAAGGCAAGCCTATCCCTTGGGGACAGCTCTTTAATTATCTGTACCTTGATGCGAATGCGATATTAGGGATTCCCATTTCGGTCGCCTCGACCATCATCCTGGCATTTATCCTATTGGGCCATGGATTATCGGTCACAGGAGGATCTAAATTTTTTATGGATTTGTCCACTGCCCTTATGGGCCGGTATCGCGGCGGGCCGGCCAAAATGGCCGTGGCTGCAAGCAGCTTGTTCGGCACCATCTCTGGAGCTGCCGTGGCCAATGTGGTCACCACGGGGATTATAACCATCCCCCTGATGAAGAGGGCGGGATTCAGGCCGAAGGTCGCAGCGGCTATCGAAGCGGCGGCCTCCACAGGAGGCCAGCTCATGCCTCCGGTGATGGGAGCGGCGGCCTTTTTGATAGCTGAACTTCTGGCCATTCCCTATCGAGAGGTGGTTATCGCGGCCCTCATCCCGGCCCTCCTCTACTATTTTACGCTTTTTGTACAAATAGATCTTGAGGCGGCGAGATTCAATCTTAAAGGAATTCCGAAAAACGAATTACCCAGGGTGGGGACGGTCTTGAGAACCGGATGGGTGGCCGTCATCCCGCTGTTGGTTTTGATCGTGGCGCTGTTTATTCTGAACTACCAGCCGGCCAAGGCCGGGATGGTCGCGGTTTTTGCCCTTCTGGTATTGAGCCTGCTTAAGAAAGAAGGGCGTTTAACACTCAGTAAAGTTCATCAGATGATTATAGGGACCGGCCGAGGCCTTCTGGAAATTGCAGCCATTTGCAGTGCCGCGGGTATTGTGATCGGGGTCCTCAATGTGAGCGGCCTGGGTTTCGGCCTTTCCTTGCAACTGGTCAAGACAGTCGGACAAAATCTTTTTTTGCTGCTGCTCCTTTCTGCCGTTGTCTGCATTATCCTTGGAATGGGGATGCCGACAGTCGCCGTCTATATCCTGTTGGCCGTATTGGTGGCCCCGGCATTGACGGAACTCGGGATCGCTCCTCTGGCAGCCCACCTGTTTATTTTCTATTTCGGCATGATGTGTATGATTACACCGCCCGTTTGTATGGCCGCCTACGCGGCGGCGGCTATCGCCGAGACCGATCCGATGCAAACGGGTTTTACCGCTATGCGATTGGCTGTTGTCGCCTTAACCGTGCCGTTCCTTTTTGTTCTTGAGCCTTCCCTCCTGCTCATGGGAAGCCCCGCCCACTTGGTCCTCGCAGTTTCG
>JAZDGZ010000242.1:0-2090 GCA_043806375.1 Pseudomonadota bacterium
TTCTGCATGAGTTCATCGTTCACCCAGAGCTGCATCTTGAGGTTATGGACATCGGGCACGAATTCGAAGGGCGTTATCCAGGGCCCCATAGGCGCCGACGTGTCGAATGATTTGCCCCCGAACCAGTCGAACTTGAAATGCCAGTCTGTTCTGAAGGTCCTGGCGCGATCAGAGACGTCATGGAAGATGAGAAATCCTGCCACGTATTTCATGGCGTCTGATGCTGCCACTTTTCGGCAGGGGCGACTTATGACCACTCCGATCTCCGCCTCCCAATCTATTTTGGCTTCCGGGTACGGGATCCGAATGGATGCTTCAGGACCGATGACCGTCTGCCGCGGCAATTTGAGGAAGAAGTAGGGGCGGGCGTGCTGCTTGTCGGGCAGATTGGGGTCTCCCATCTCCTTGCGGTGATCCATGTAATTGGCCGCTGCACAGTAGATGCTGGGTGGATAGAGGATAGGGGCTGCCAGTCGAATATCGGATAATGCAGCAGTGTGGGATGAAACCGACTCGCTGGTCTTCATCGCCATATCCCTCAGCACCGGCAAAACCTTTTCCCACGTCTGGAGCAAAGAGAGGACGGAGATCGGACCCGAAACTTCGATCTCCGTATTTCGCGCCTCAAGGGCGGCTTCAATGTCAATGACCCCTTTGCCTTCCACAAGAAGTCCCGGCCGAGGTTCATCCTTTTTCCCTAGGTAGGTCAGCAGTCGAAAACTCATAGATCTATCCTCCTTCTTTGTTTACTGGTTTAGATGTCTTACTCTCATTTGTCAGCAGCCTGCTAGCAGTGTAGTGTCCCAGTTATCTCTTTACAGTATTGTCATTTCAAGCGAAGGCGAGAAATCCTAAAATGCTCATGGGTTATCAAGATCTCTCCCGTACGGTCGAGATGAAAAGTTATTCTTGGGACGCTACACCGCTAGAGATCTCCTCACTTCAAAAGCTCATAGGCCAGGCGCAGGTATGTCTCAAGCCCCTTGGGAAGAATATCCTCGTTGAAATCGAATCGGCTGTTGTGCAAGGGCACCGAGTTATCATGGCCCGCCCCCAGGAAAAAGAAAAAGCCCGGGACCTTCTCTAAGAAAAAGGCCATGTCGTCTCCCGCCATAATGGGTTCCGGCTCAAAGACATTTTTTTCTCCCACGACCTCTGCAGCGCAGCGCCGGACGATTTCGAGCAAGGCCCCATCGTTTACGGTGGGAGGGTATCCCCGGGTGTATTTCAACTCATACCCGGCGCCCATGGCTTCACAGGTTCCTTTGATAATTTTTTCAACGCGACCCTGCAAGGAATCCCAGATATGCCGGTCAAGGGTCCTGGTTGTGCCCACAATCTCGGCCTCGGCCGGGATGATGTTGAAGGCGGAACCGGCATGGAAACTTCCCACGGTCAGCACGACGGGGCTCATAGGATTGATTTGCCGGCTGGCGATCCGTTGCAGGGCGTTGATGACCTGGACCCCAACGTCAATGGCATCAACGCAGAGGTGGGGCATGGCGCCATGGCCGCCCCTTCCGAGGATTTTGAGATCAAAACGATCATTGGCGGCCAGGATGCACCCCGCCTTGACCCCGATTGTTCCTTCGGTCCCGCCGTGCAAATGGCAGCCTATGACGTGGTCTACCTTCGGGTTTTCCAAAACTCCTGCCTCGATCATGGGCCTTGCGCCGCCGGGGCCTTCTTCGGCGGGTTGGAAAAGGAACTTGATGTTGCCTTTCAGCCTGTCCTTGATCTTGCTGAGGCCGGCGGCAGCCGCCAGGACCATGGCCATGTGGGCATCATGCCCGCAGGCGTGCATCACCCCTTTGTGAACCGAAGCAAAGGGTAAACCGGTTTCCTCCTGCAATGGAATGGCATCCATATCGGCCCGGATGAGCAAGGTCTTGCCCCTTTCGCCGAGTTCCAACAGCCCCCCCACCCCGGTTTCGGCAATGCCGGTCTCGACCTGAAGGCCAATTCTCTTCAGGTATTCGGCAATAAAGGCAGAGGTTTTCTTTTCACAAAAGCCGGTTTCGGGAATCCTGTGGAGATCCCTCCTTGTTCTTATAAGGGCTTCCTCCTGGTCTTGAGCCAATTTCTTGAAA
>JAZDGZ010000243.1:0-6024 GCA_043806375.1 Pseudomonadota bacterium
CCCCCGATATCGATGTTCTCAATGGCCTCATCCAGGGTGACCCCTTCTTTCGCCACCGTCTTCTCAAATTGGTACAGATTGACGACTATGAGATCGATCTTCTCGATGCCGTGCTCCTTCATCAACCTCACGTGTTCGGGATTGTCCCGCATGCCGAGCAAACCACCGTGGACTTTGGGATGGAGCGTCTTGACACGGCCGTCCAGCATCTCGGGGAACCCGGTATATTCGGAGATGTCCGTAACGTCGAGGCCACCCTCCCTCAGAGCCTTCGCCGTCCCTCCCGTAGAGAGGATTTGAACGCCGAACCCGGCAAGCCTTCCGGCAAATTCAACGACCCCTGTCTTATCCGTTACGCTGATGATAGCCCTCTCGATCCTGTTCATTCATCGACCTCCCTCAATTTTTGTTGGTTTCAGAGGATGAACAATCTATAATCAAAATACAGGGTTAATCAAGCGAAGAGTTTGAAGAGGGTTCTTGATTGCCGAGGATCATCGTATGAGGAGGCCGGATCCAGTGAGGGGCTTGCCGTTGAGATTGCCTGGATTCCGGACTTGTCTGCCTATGGCTGATCTCGTCCGGAATGACGGGCTTGCCCGCCAAGGCGGGTTAAAGGTCTTACGAGACAGTCTCTCTTGCGGGCATGACAATCGGTCCCATTGCGTACATTTGTGCGACGTGAGGATGTGTTTTATATGGTAGAGGATATTTTCACAGAATAGGACCATGAACCCATTATACACCCTATATGCGACCCTGACCTCAGCCATCTTTGTCTCCTGCTCCGTGCCTTTTTGGGTCTATACCCGCCTAAGCGGACGGTATCAAAAGGGACTGAAGGAACGACTCGGATTTCTTCCTCCCACGGTGACCCGCGGCCTCCGAGGCTCTCCCCGTGTATGGATCCATGCCGCCTCTCTGGGAGAGATCAAAGTGGCGGGATCTCTCATAAGAGACCTGGAGGAGTTCATTCCAGGGTGCGAGATCATCCTTTCCACTGCGACCGATCACGGTCATGCCCTCGCTGCCGAGACATTCCGGGGCGTGAATGTCCTGTACGCGCCCATAGACCTCTTCTTTTCTGTGCGCAAGGCCCTTATGGGAGCCCGACCGGACGTCATGGTCTTCCTGGAGACGGAGATCTGGCCGGCTTGGCTCTTTGAGGCACACCGAATGGGGATCAGGATCGCCCTGATCAACGGCCGTATATCACCCAGGTCCTTCAGGAGATACCGGAAGCTTCGACCCTTTTTCAGAGAGGTGCTGAGGTGTGTCGATGTCTTCAGCATGATCAGCCCGGAAGATGCAAAGAGGATAGGCGTGATGGGGGCTGAGCTGCAAAAGACGGTGATCAACGGAAACGCCAAGTATGATTCCCTTGCCGGTCATGCAGATCCTGCCCTGGAGACGAGGACCAGCGAGACCTTGAACCTTCAGCCCTTCCAGAAGGTATTCGTTGCCGGAAGCACGCGCGCGGGAGAAGAGGCCATGATCCTGGATGCCTATGAGAGGATCTTGAAGCAGTTTCCGGAGATGATCCTTGTCCTCGCGCCAAGACACATCGTAAGAACCCCTGCCATCGAAGCCCTCCTCCGGCGGCGCGGCTTCAGGTACCAGCTTCGGACCGATCTTGACGGCCGCAGGGTAACCCGTACAGCGCCGGTCGTCATCATGAACACCTTTGGGGAACTATTTGGGCTCTACAGTGTGGGAACCATCAACTTTTGCGGCGGGAGCCTGGTGGCCTTGGGCGGCCAGAATCCCCTTGAGGCGGCGGTCTGGGGCAAGGTGGTCTTCTATGGCCCTTCCATGGAAGACTTCCTGGATGCGAAGGCCCTCCTGGAGAAAGAAGGTGCGGGCATCGAGGTGTCCGGGCCTGAACCCTTTGCCGAAAAGGCCATGTGGTTATTGAACCATCCTGATGAAGCGGAGAGGTTGGGGGGGCGGGCCCGAGAGGCTGTCATGAGAAACCAGGGCGCTGCAAGAAGGCATGCGAGGGTTATCGCGGACCTGCTTTTGGGCAACAGCCCCTTGTGACATGACGAGGGAAAGGCAGGCCGGCAGGAGGAGATTCGACTTGAAACGCTAGCGAGTGCCCATCCAGAAATCAACTCTGGGCGCTAGTGAAGCTTCCAGATCAGAAATGAGGATTTTTTTCACAAGATCAAGGAAATCAAAAGATTGCGCGGAGGCGTACAGATAGTACGCCGCACAAGGAATCTCGCAGATTGACGCCGAAATTGTGGAAAAAGACCATTTCTGGATGGAAGCTAGCGAGAGTCTGTCAGCGGTTGCTCGTCCCTGAAATACCCTTTGGGCACCACCACGATACCCCGGGGAGTAACGGTGAAGCGTTTGCCGTCCTCCTTCGGATTGTAGCCGATCTCCGTGTAGGGCGGAATGACGTTCTGCTTATCGATAATGGCCTTCTTGATCTTACAGTGGCGGCCTACCACGACGCCATCCATAATCACCGATTCGTCTACCCTCGTCCAGCTGCGCACCACCACATTATAGCCGAGAACCGAGTTTTGAACGATGCCGCTGACGATACAGCCGGGGGCGACCAGTGAATCGAGGGCCTTTCCTACCCGGAGACCCTCCGATCGTTCGTTGTTAAAGATGAATTTTGCCGGAGGCGCCAGGATCTGGTAGGTGTGGATCGGCCACTTGACGCCGTAAAGGTTGAAGAAGGGATCCACGCCGGTCAGATCCATGTTGGCATTCCAGTAGGCATCCAGGGTTCCGACATCGCGCCAATAGCTCGAATCCCGGGTGCGAGGTTCCAGACGTTCCCCCCGCGCTCCGTCTTCAAGGGTCACGGAGATGATGTCCTGGATGCGGTTGAACCCGCCGTAAGGATAGGCGTAGACCCGATACCTGTCCAGAAGGGTCGGAATGATGTCCCTGCCGAAGTCGTCCTTATCGTTCGATTGAAGGATATCGACCAGGACCTCGGTTCGGAATAAATAGATTCCCATGGAGGCGAGGACGTGGTTGGGATCCCCCGGAATGGTCTTCACGTCCTCCTTTGGCTTTTCCCGAAAGGCGACAATGCGAAAATCTTCATCGACCTCGGCGACGCCGACCTGACCGGCAAGATTTTTGTCCACTTCCAGGAGTGAGATGGTGAGGTCGGAGTTCTTCTCTTCATGGTAGCGGAGGAAAAGGCTGTAATCCATTTTGTAGATGTGATCACCGGAAAGGATCAGGAGACGCTCCGGCCTGTATCGTTCAATGAGATAGAGGTTCTGGCGGATGGAGTCGGCGGTGCCCCGGTACCAGTCAAGGCCTGTGCGTTGCTGCGGCGGCACGGTCTTCAAGAAGTGACCTATCTTGTGACTGAAGATGTTCCAGCCCTCTTCGATGTGATCCGTGAGGGATTGCGATTTGTACTGGGGGAGGACGATGATTTTGTAGATCCGGGAATTGACGCAGTTGCTCAGGGTGAAATCGATGAGACGGTAGATGCCGCCGAAGGGAACGGCCGGTTTGGTGCGGTCCTGGGTGAGGGGCATAAGCCTCTCGCCCCTTCCTCCAGCCATGACAAATGCCAGGGTATCTTTCATAATCTCCAGGCCTCTTAGGATTCGTTGACCCTTTACCGTCCAGGGCAAAGGGCAACCTTGCATCTCCAATTATAGGGTCAAGGACAAAGGGGTGTCAAGCGACCAGCGGTGCGTAGGAAAAATCCAGATCCCACGAGGGGATAAATGCACCGGCGCCTTCATGGATGATTGACTGAAGGAAGCTCCTCCATTAGGATGTGGCTCTAGTGTTGTGTCTCAGAAATATCTTGATTTAGGCCATTACTCCAGGCCTCACCCGGGGGGTCTTTTCTGAAGGCACAATACTTGCCCGGATTCTCTGAAGACGCCCCCATGAGCCTCATAGGCCTTACCGGGCAGGCACATAGGACAAAGGCTCCGGCGTCCTGTAAGCATCTGATTTTCCGTTCGTGGTGAGGTACCCGTCCTCCGTAGCAGACCTACTGCGGAGGGTGGATCGAACCACGAATGGAATTGTCTTGTGTGACTTTTTGCCGTGAAAATACCCTCGTAGGGGCGGAGTTTATCTCCGCCCTGCGGGCGCACGTAAAGTGCGCCCCTACATTCTTGTACGCCTTTGGCGTATTCATCCATGGGGATCTCTTTTCAAAAACGAGAAAGACTGTTCGTACATCCCCTCTTGCGGCAACTCAGTCCTTTTCTTTTAGGTTCAGCAGGTGACCCAGTTTCTGGCACTTGGTCACAAGGTATTTCAGGTTTTCCGGTCTCGGCTCGGTCTCAAGGGGAACCCGGCCGACGACCTCTATACCGTACCCTTCCAACCCGACAATTTTCTTCGGATTATTGGTCATGAGTCTCATCCTTCTGACGCCGAGATCTGCCAGGATCTGGGCCCCGACGCCGTAGTCCCTCAGGTCGGCCTCAAATCCAAGATCTTCATTCGCTTCCACCGTGTCCCTTCCTTGCTCCTGGAGGGCATAGGCCCTTATCTTGTTTGCCAGGCCGATCCCCCTGCCCTCCTGCATCATGTACAGGATGACTCCCGGACCCTCCCTTTGAACCATCTCCATCGCCTTTTCCAGCTGCGTCCCGCAGTCGCACCGAAAGGACCCGAAAACATCGCCCGTGAGGCACTGTGAATGGACCCTCACCAGGACCTCCCGCTCGGCGTCGATCTCCCCTTTTACCAAGGCCAGGTGCTCGTAGTCATCAATGTCGTTGACGTAGGCGACGGCCCTGAATTCGCCAAAAGGGGTTGGCAGGACGGTCTCGGCCGCCTTGTGAACGAAGGATTCCTTTCTCATCCTGTAGGCGATGATATCCGCCACTGTGGCGATCTTGAGCCCGTGGCTTTTGCTGAATTTTTCAAGGTCGGGCATACGGGCCATGGTCCCGTCATCATTCATGACCTCACAGATGACGCCCGCAGGCTTGAGGCCCGCGAGCTTGGCCAGGTCAACAGACCCTTCTGTCTGTCCTGTCCTGAACAGGACCCCTCCCCGGCGGGCCCTCAGAGGAAAGACGTGTCCGGGCTGTATCAGGTCTTCCGCCTTCGCATCGTCTGCAACGGCGGTTAGAATGGTGTGGGCCCGGTCTGCAGCCGATATACCCGTAGTCACCCCCTGGCGCGCCTCGATGGAGACCGTAAAGGCCGTATTGAAGGGGGAACGATTGTCATAGACCATGAGGGGAAGATTCAGCTTGTCGACCATGTCCGGCGCCAAGGAGAGGCAGATCAGCCCGCGACCATACTTGGCCATAAAATTGATCGCCTCGGGGGTTACCTTCTCGGCGGCCATGGTCAAATCGCCCTCGTTCTCCCTGTTCTCGTCGTCCACAAGGATGATCATCTTCCCTTCCCTGAGGTCTTCCAATACTTCTTCTATCTTTGAAATAGCCATTCTATCTAATCACCAAATCCGTATTTCTTAAGCATTTCTTCACTGATGGGGTTAGCCCCCTTCTCTTGTCGCGCACCTTGATACTTGAACAAAAATTTTTCGATGTATTTCCCGATCAAGTCCGTCTCGATATTGACCTTGTCCCCTACCCTCTTCTTCAGAAGGCCGGTCACCCTTCCGGTCTCCGGAATAATATTAACCTCAAAGGCCTCGTCCGAACAGCTGTTTATAGTAAGGCTGATGCCGTCCACAGCTATGGACCCTTTTTCCACTACATATTTTGACAGGGCCTCATCAATGCCGATCCGGAGGTGACAGGATCTCTGTTGTTGGACCTTTTTTGCGATCTTGCCGACCCCGTCCACGTGGCCGGATACCAGGTGACCTCCAAGGCGGTCCGACAGCCGAACCGCCCTTTCCAGATTCACCTCATCGCCCATCTTGAGCTCCCCCAGGGTGCTCCGCGAAAGGGTCTCCCCTGAGACATCCACGGTAAAGGCCCCTTCCCTTATCTCGGTCACCGTGAGGCACACCCCGTTTACAGAGATACTGTCCCCTGTCCGGTTGTCGGTCATATCGAAAAGGGGAGCGACCGTCAACCTCATATCCTC
>JAZDGZ010000244.1:0-5082 GCA_043806375.1 Pseudomonadota bacterium
CCCGAAGAAATGAAGGCCAATCTGAACAAACGATCCGGCAGGGATTGGATCATCAACATCAAGTCGGCCACCGCCCCGGAAGAGATCGTGCCTGCAGCGATCGCCCTTACAAAAGAGGGCTACCCCGCCTACATGACCCGGGTCAACTTGAAGGGAAAGGATTGGGTGAGACTCCGCCTCGGGTTTTTCGGGAATCGGGCCGAGGCCGATGCCGTGGGAAAGGAGATTCAAAAGAGGTTGAACCTTGCCGATACCTGGAGCAGCAAGGCCGGAAAGAATGAGATCGCAGAGTTTGGCGGCTTTTGAGGATCAAGGGATTGTAACTTTTAGGAGCCAGTAGCCAGAATTCAGGAGTCAGAATGTAAATGGCGCCGCCAAGACTTTTCAAGACTTGATTGTCTGGCAACTGACGTCTAGGAGTCAAGAGTTCAGCAAGATCCTGCGGACGAGGTTTCTTTTATTCTGGATTCTGGATTCTGACTTCTGGGCGCTTGCAGAGGACTGATGAAAGGGAAAAAGGTCATTGTTGGCGTGACCGGCGGGATTGCCGCCTACAAGTCCGTGGAGCTGGTCAGGCTTCTGGTCAAGGCAGGGGCTCATACCAAGGTGGCCATGACGGCCCATGCCGCCAGGTTCATCGCCCCTTTAACCTTTGAGGCCCTCTCCGGGAATAAGGTCGTGCAAGATATGTGGGGTTCCGAGACCTCTCCCATGGACCATATTACCTGGGGTCAAGAGGCGGACCTTGTGATCATCGTCCCGGCCACGGCTGATTTCATAGCAAAGATGGCCCATGGGATAGGGGATGATTTTCTTTCAACCCTGATCATTGCGGCGACCGCGAAAATACTGGTCTGCCCCTCCATGAACAACCGGATGTTTTTGAATCCCGCTGTCCAGGACAATCTAAGACTTCTGAGGGAGAGAGGTTATGAGGTCATGGACCCGGCGGAAGGCGAACTGGCATGCAGGAGCGAAGGTCCCGGGCGGCTTCCTGAACCGGAAGATATTTTTGAGGAGGCCAGTGCCCTGCTCTCACAAAAGGATCTTTCAGGGCTGAACATCCTGGTTACCGCGGGGGCCACCGTTGAGCCGATAGATCCGGTGAGATATATGACGAACAGGTCGAGCGGGAAGATGGGCTATGCCCTTGCTACGGCGGCCATGTTAAGGGGGGCTAAGGTCATACTCGTCAGCGGGCCCACCCATCTTGCGCCTCCCAAGAGGGTAACCATGAGGCGCGTGCAGACCGCCGAGGAGATGAGGAAAGCGGTTTTCGAACACCGCAAGGAATGCCAGATCATCATCAAGGCGGCGGCGGTCCTGGATTACCGGCCTCGCCACAAGGCGGAGCATAAAATCAAGAAAGGGGATGACTTTCAAACCCTGGATCTGGTCCTGAATCCGGATATCCTGGCAGAACTGGGGCGTACCAGGGGAGAGTCGCGTTCTTTGCTGGTAGGATTTGCCGCCGAGACAAAGGATCTGCTGATCAACGCAAGGGAAAAACTTCAGCGCAAAAACCTTGACATGATCATAGCGAACGATGTCTCCAGAGAGGACTCCGGTTTTGAGGCGGATACGAACGCCGTCAAGATCATCTATCGGGACGGGCGCATGGAGGAGTTGCCTCTCATGTCAAAGCAACAAGTGGCAGACCATGTTCTGGATAGGGTCAAAGGGCAATGGGAAGCCGCGACCTGAACCCAAGACAAGAATTAATAGAGATCGTTGCCCAATTAAAGAACCTCATGGTCCTCGATCGGAGTATGGGTCTCGAGCCTCCACCCATCACGGCGTCCACTCAGGCTTATTTGGATAATGCTTCCCCTCCCCTGAAGTCCCTCTTGGACCTGAGAAACTTCATCGGGGATTGCAAAAGGTGCAAACTCTGGCACGGCAGGACGAAAATCGTTTTCGGTGAGGGTTCTCCAAAGGCCCGGCTTGTCTTTGTGGGCGAAGGGCCGGGAGGGGAGGAGGACCTGGCAGGGAGACCCTTTGTCGGGGAGGCGGGAAAGCTCTTGACCAGAATCATCGAGAACGGCATGGGACTGAAACGTGAAGATGTCTATATCTGCAATATTGTCAAGTGCCGGCCACCGAACAACCGTGATCCGGAGAAGGATGAAATCAAGGCATGTATCCCATTTCTAAAACACCAACTCCAGATCATCCGTCCGGAGATCATCTGCACTTTGGGCCGCGTAGCCGTCCAGGGCCTGATGGGAAGGGATTTCAAGATCACGGCGGAAAGGGGAAAATGGCTTTCCATGCTGGATATCCCCCTCATGCCTACCTATCACCCGGCATATCTCCTCAGGAATCCTTCGGCGAAACGCCAGGTTTGGGAAGACGCCCAAGAAATCATGAAGCATATGGGACTGGAGGTCAAGCGTCATGACTAGGAATCGAAAACTCTGCATCCCCTTGCTGGTGCTGATTTGGATCATCGTCTCGGTTCTGGTTCCCTGGGTTCCCCAGGGATTCTGCAAAGAAGGCGAGGTGACGATCATAGATCTGGAAGGCCCCATCAATCCCGGGGCGGCGACCTTTATGACCCGGGGCATTGAAGAGGCGGAAAAGAGCAAATCCGAACTGGTGATCATTCGCCTTGATACGCCCGGCGGGCTCGCATCGTCCATGCGGACCATGGTGAAGGCCATACTGAACGCCTCCATTCCCGTGGTCGTTTATGTGGCTCCCAAGGGGGCGGGCGCCGCCTCCGCGGGCGTCATGGTGACCGTTGCGGCCCACATCGCCGCCATGGCGCCGGGCACAAACATCGGCGCCGCCCACCCTGTGACGGCAGGTGGAAAAGATATTGAAAAGACCATGTCTGAGAAGGTCGTCAACGACATGGCATCTTACGGAAGGGGCATTGCCCAGGAAAAGGGAAGAAACGCGGAGTGGGTGGAGAAGGCCATTCGTGAAAGCGTGTCTATCACCGCCGAGGAGGCTGTTGAGAAAAAGGTGGTGGATTTGGTAGCAGCGGATACAGACGACCTTCTGAAGCTCTTGGACGGGCGTGAGGTCGTCTTGCGGCAGGGTAAAGTCGTCCTCAAGACAAAGGACCTCGTCAAGAACCATTACAAACCGGGATTCAGGGATAAAGTCCTGATGCTCATTAGCGACCCTAATATTGCCTATATCTTGATGATGATCGGGATGGCAGGGCTCTACTTCGAGCTCTCCCATCCAGGGGCTATCTTTCCCGGTGTGGTCGGGGCCATATCCCTGATCCTTGCCTTCTACTCCTTTCAGACCTTGCCGGTCAGTTACGCGGGCCTTATGCTGATTGCTCTGGCCATCATCTTTTTCATCGCGGAGATCAAGATTGCCAGTTATGGGGTGCTTTCCATCGGCGGGGTGATCTCTCTCATCCTGGGGTCCCTCATGCTTTTCGAGGACGTGATGGTCTCTTTCAGACTGATGATGCCGACCGTTGTTCTCATAGCAGGTTTTTTTGTTGTTGTGTCCACGCTTGCCTTTCGGGCCTACAGATCCAAGCCCAAAAGCGGGATGGAGGGGCTGATGGGTGAAGTGGGTCTGGTCAAAGAGCCCCTCGATCCGGAAGGGTTGATTTTTGTGCACGGCGAATACTGGAGCGCTGTGTCTACGGAGATGATCGAGCCCGGAGAGAAGGTCGTGGTGGAAGCGGCCGACGGTTTGGTTCTTAAGGTCAGAAGGGTCGGCAGCAGGAATTGACGGCCGCTCAATGGAAAGCTCGATTATCGCTGAGCGGATCAAAGTAGGGATCACCTAAATTCAACACTTTTTCCATGAATCAACAAAGGGGGATATTATGCCAGGATTTTGGATACTTGCGGTTGTTCTCATCGTTTTTTTTCTAGCTTCGGCGATCAGGGTTCTCCGAGAGTACGAGCGGGGTGTCATTTTCAGGCTGGGGCGCGTGATCAAGACCAAGGGGCCAGGGTTGATCATTCTTATCCCTGTGGTTGACAAGATGGTCAAGGTGAGCTTGAGACTTGTGACCATGGATGTGCCTTCTCAGGATGTGATCACCCGTGACAACGTCTCCGTAAAGGTGGATGCGGTGGTTTACTTCCGGGTCATGGAGCCGACCAAGGCGACCATCGAGGTGGAAAATTACATTTTTGCCACATCCCAGCTTGCACAGACGACCCTTCGGAGCGTCTGCGGACAGGCGGAACTGGACGAAATTCTGTCTGAGAGGGAACGGTTAAACCTCAAGTTGCAGAGTATCCTGGATCACCAGACGGATCCCTGGGGGATAAAGGTGACTATAGTCGAAGAGAAGAGCATATATCTTCCCCAGGAGAAGCAGCGGGCCATCGCCAAGCAGGCCGAGGCGGAAAGGGAAAGGCGGGCCAAGGTCATTAATGCGGAAGGTGAATTTCAGGCTGCGGCGCGACTATCGGAGGCGGCGGCTATCATCCAAGAAAATCCACAGGCTCTGCAACTGCGATATCTTCAGACCTTAAGGGACATTTCAGCAGAGGGTACTTCCACGATCCTTTTCCCCATACCCATAGACCTCTTTAAACCTTTCTTCAAGAAGGAGTAAGAGCATAGTATGGCAAGGAGAAAAGGTTGGGTGTGAAGAGATGACACAAAAAGAGTGAAGAGGAGAAGCATTGATGGAAGATGAAATAAAAAAGGAAGAGACCCAGGAAGAGAAAAAGGAAGAAGAGAAGGAGCCGGAAAAGCCTTTAGATAAGATGACGGCAACGGAGTTGAGGGAGGTTGCCGTCGGCATACCGGGGATTTCCGGCGCCCACGCGATGAAAAAGGAAGAGTTGCTGAAGGCGATAAAGGAGGCGCGTGGGATCAAAGAGGAAGCGCCGGCGAAGAAGAAAACGCCCAAGAAGAAAATGACAGTCGCAGCTTTGAAGGAAAAGATCGTTCAACTGAAGCAAGAGAAGGTCGCGGCCCGAGAGGCAAAGGACAAGAAAAAGATCAATGTTTTTCGCCGCCGGATTAACCGTCTCAAGAAGAGAGCCAGAAGGGTGGCCTAGGGCTGAAAGGGGTGCCTTGTTCAAGCAGGTTCCGGGTCTATTATCCCCTGAGCCTGCTTTTTTTATTTCATTGACCAAGGCATTG
>JAZDGZ010000245.1:0-2615 GCA_043806375.1 Pseudomonadota bacterium
GATGGGAGTAAAGTGTAAGGCATGTGGGACAAAATATTTCCCGCCCCAGGTGGATTGCCCCAAATGCGTTTCCAGTGAGACGGAGTGGTTTGAAATCAAGGGAAAGGGAAAACTGGTTTCCTACAGCATTATGAATTACGGGCCATCGGGGTTTGAGGACAAGGCCCCTTACGCTTTGGCAGTAGGGGAGTTTGAAGGGGGGGTGAAGGTCTTTGGCACCCTTGACCGTGATATCAAAGCGGAGGACATCAAGATTGGCATGCCGCTGAAAGTGGCGGCACTAAAATTAGCCGGGGATAAGGTTTCATTCGAACTAAAAGCCACCCGATAGGCGCTTGATCATGGGACACCCTGATTCAGCGAACCAGCGAAAATTTCTCAGGGAATAGGTCCGGAGTTCGAACCCAAGCCTTTTTTCCAGTGCCTTACGTAACATAGTCCTTTTCCGAGTTAGGAGAAAAAGGAAGATCAATTCGTTTATAATCGGAGGACACAGCATGGATTTTTCGTTTTCAGAAGAACAGAATATCTTCAGAAATATGATCCGAAATTTTGCCGAAACAGAGATTCCTCGTGCCCGCAATCAAAGGGAAAAAGATCGCTGCCTTTGCCCTGACAGAGCCCGATGCGGGCTCTGATGCCATCGCTATGCGGACACGGGCGGTCAAGGACGGCAATGACTATATCATTAATGGAAGCAAGATCTTTATCAGCAACGGGACATTCTGCGATTTTGTCCCTGTGGCCTGCTACACCACGGACCCCAAGAAGGTTGAAAGAAGGGGCAAAGGCATAAGTCTCATCATTGTTGAGAAGGGAATGCCGGGGTTTACCGCCAGAAAACTGAAAAAGGTGGGGAATCATTCCCAGGAAACGGCTGAGCTTTCTTTTGAAGATGTCAGGGTCCCCAAGGAGAACCTCATTGGTGAGGAAGGAGAAGGCCTCACTCAGGTCCTGGCAACGCTCAAGGCGGGAAGACTGGCTTACGGAGCCAGGGCGACAGGCCTCGCCCAGGCCGCCTACGACATCGTTTATAAGTACGCCCACGAGCGGGTACAGTTTGGAAAGCCGATCGCGAAATTTCAGGCCATTACTTTCAAGTTGGTCGATATGGCCATCAATATAGATATTATGCGAACCATGACCTATCGAACCGCCTGGCTTTGCGATCAGGGCGTCGACTATATGAAGGAGGCCTGCATGTTGAAGGTCTTCAATACGGAAACGCTCCAGCAACTCATGCTGGATGCCCTGTCCGTACACGGCGGATACGGATACATGATGGAATATCCTATACAGCGACTCTGGCGCGATGCCAAGATGCTCAATATTACCGAAGGCACATCGGAAATGAGCCGCATGGCCGTTGCCAGGGCCCTCGATATATAGGCAAACGGATCTCTACGCCGCATGCCGGGTGGGCGCCGTGGTTAAGGCCCGGAGTCCCCGGGGGGTTCTGGATCATCCGCATGCCTTTATTCCGGCGTTGAATTCATGGAGGGAGGCAGGAATTGAATGCAAAGCTTTTTGACCTAAGCGGTAGGGTCGCCATTGTGACCGGCGCCAGCTCCGGGCTTGGCAAGATCATGGCCGCGGCCCTTGCCGGGGCCGGGGCTGATGTGGCCATATGTGCTCGAACCCCTGAAAAGATTGAAGCAGCGGCCGAGGAGATCAGGGCGGCCGGTTCAAAGGCTCTGGGCATATCCGTGGACGTTCGGGACGTTGAACAGATCAACGGTCTCATTACAAAGACCCTTGAGGCATTTGGAAGGATCGATATCCTGGTCAACAATGCAGGGGGCCATTTTGATAAGGATCCCCTGGAGTTGAGCGACAGAGGGTGGAATGCGATCATGATGGAGAACCTGACGAGCGTGTTCATGTTCAGTCAGGCGGCGGCAAGGGTCATGAAAAAACAAAGAAGCGGCAGCATCATCAGCAATACATCCGTGGCCGGGCTTCGTTCCTATGCCATCAATGCCTCTTATGGCGCTGCCAAGGCGGGCATCATTAATCTGACCAAGACCCTGGCAACGGCCTTAGCCCCCCATAACGTGCGGGTCAATGCCATAGCCCCTGGTCTCATGGCCACGGAGGCGGTGATGCCCTTTTACAACTCCCGTCCTGACATGTTGGCCAAGGTCCCCATGGGTCGGTACGGGACTGCGGAAGAAATCGCGGGCACAGCCGTTTTTTTGGCCTCTGACGCCTCAACATATGTGACGGGAACGACCATCGTAGTGGACGGCGGGCTGACCTCCGGGCTTTTTTAGGTCGGCTTCACTTTTCGCGTGGAGGAGAATTTTGGGTAAAGTGAATCCCCTTGCGCCTGCTTAGAATCTTAGCCGCAAGCAGCGTGCTTCACGTTCCTAAAAGGCGCTGATCGGCATAATTATTGGTTTAGCTGAATCAAGCTCAGCTTCAAAGGAGGAAAAAGGATGTTCGAGCATGTTTTGCAGCCGGGAAGAATCCGGAATTTGGAACTCAAGAACAGGATGAAACTGGGGTCGACAACGACCAATTTTTCCAACCATGACGGCACCGTGAACGACAGGGAGGTCGCCTTCATTGCCGAGATAGCAAAGGGCGGGGTCGGGCTGGTGACCGTGGGAGGG
>JAZDGZ010000246.1:0-2404 GCA_043806375.1 Pseudomonadota bacterium
CTTGAAGCGGCTTTTTTCCGTCACGAACAGGAAGGATGGAACCAGCATAAGCCGCGCCACCGGCATGATGTCGGTCATCTTCCAAATGGCTCCCCCAGTCGCGAGCACGGCATGGGAATCGGCGATGTAGCCGACAATGGATTGGCCGTCCGCCGGTGCCGCCAAGAGTTTCGTAATGGCTGTGCCGCCCGTGGCCCCGGGAACGTTGAGCACGGGGAAGGGAACCTTAAGCACCTTTTCCATGAGGACGCCGGATTTCCGGGCAAGCTGGTCCGACCCGCCGCCGGCCCCAAATCCGACGATGTACTCAATCGCCCGAGAAGGATATTTCTCCTGGGCTGCCGCTTCCTTCAGGGCCGGACCTGCCAGAATCGTCGCTGAAAAGGCAAACGCTATGACCATCACCAGGTATTTCTGCATGCGCTTTTTCATCATTTCCTCCTTCTGTTTTTACGCCCCCTTAAACCAGGGCATGGATTTAAGGAATCTCATCCGCTGTTTTCTTTCAACGAGCATGATGACACCCTGCCCACCGGGATTTGTCGACCGGCTTTCCAACCTATCAATCCGCATAATAAACGGACGAGACGCTAGCTCTCAGAGTCGCCAGCTCCACTTCCGCCGGTTTTTTTATAAGATATTGCTTTTGACAAATCAGAGTATAGGGGACTGTTTTTGCTTGTCAAGGGATATTTTGCAAGGGATATTTTGCAATAAAAAAATGCAATCCCCTCTTTTTATCTCCAGATTTTTATGAGAAAATGCAGATATAGATCCCTTTGTCGAATAGGGGTTTAAAGGGCAATGAGTAAACCTGCATCCCCTTTTGAGGTTTGGGAGACAGACGATGAAACCGCGAGCGGTCATCACCCATTGGGTGCATCCTGAGGTTGTCGAGTCATTAAACCCGCAATGCGTCTTGGTTCTCAATCTCACGCGCGAATCGCTGCCGCACGAGGAGATCCTGCGGCGAACCAAAGACGCCCAGGCGATTATGGTCTTTATGCCGGACAGCATCGACGAGGCCTTTCTGCGAGCCTGCCCGAACTTGAAGATCGTCAGCGCCGCGTTGAAAGGCTATGACAACTTTGATGTCGAGGCCTGCACGCGCCATGGGGTCTGGTTCTCCATCGTCAAGGAATCGCTTACCGTTCCCACCGCAGAACTGGCCATCGGCCTGCTGACCGCCATCACCCGCCATATGCTGTCGGGAGACCGCATCATTCGCAGCGGCCGGTTCACGGGTTGGCGGCCTCAACTCTACGGGATGGGGTTGTCCGGCCGGACGCTGGGCCTGATCGGAATGGGTGCCGTAGGCCAGGGGGTCGCCAGACGCGCCGTCGGGTTGGGAATGAAGGTCCTCTACGAAGATATCGTCCCCCTACCAAAGGAAAAGGAGGAAGCGTGGGGGTTGACGCTCGTCCCTCTGGAGGATCTTCTGGCAAAGAGTGACTTCGTCATGCCCCTTGTCCCTCTGAAACCGGACACCTTTCACCTGATCCATTCCCGAACCATCGCCCGGATGAAACCGGGGAGTTATCTCATCAACATCTGTCGCGGGTCCGTTGTGGATGAACTGGCCGTGGCCCAGGCTCTGGCATCCGGCCACCTGGCCGGCTACGCGGCCGATGTCTTTGAGATGGAAGACTGGGCCAGGGTGGATCGTCCCCGTTCCATTCCGCAAGCCCTCCTGGACGATACCGATCATACCTTCTTCACACCCCACCTCGGCTCGGCTGTCGACGAGATTCGCCGTGACATCGCCCTGGAGGCTGCTCGCCATATTCTCCAGGCCTTGAATGGCGAAAAGCCGGAGGGAGCGATCAATTCTCCTGTTTCCCCGGAGATTCGCCCATGAACGAATATAGCGTTCAATTCTTAGGTAGCGTCGAGGCGTATTGTTATTGAATCCTCTTTTAAAATCTCTCTGAATGTCATATAAGGATGGGAAGAAAAATCAAATAAAGGGGCTGCAGGCCACCTTTTTAATTTTCAACGAGGAGGTTCCTTCATGGCTTACGGTTATAAAAGGGTCTTATGTGAGAAGAGCAAAGGGGTTTTGAGGATAATCATGAACCAGCCGGAAACATTGAACGCTCTAACCCCTGATCTGGAGAAGGATCTTCATGAGGCCCTTTACGAGGGGGATGCCGACCCCGAGGTTTTTTGTATGGTGATCTGTGGGGCCGGCCGTGGTTTCTGCTCGGGGTATAACATCGGTACTGTGCCGGGGAAAAAAGGAACCTTGACGGACCCGGCCAGTTACGATAGCATCGGCGAGTATTTAGCCACGGTCCAAGTCCATGACTATCAGAACGTCCAGCATCGCCAACTGGACATCTGGCGGTTGAAGAAGCCGGTGATTGCCGCGGTGCACGGCTACTGCATGGGGGGAGGTCTATGG
>JAZDGZ010000247.1:0-3383 GCA_043806375.1 Pseudomonadota bacterium
AAAGTTGCGCAGCAGCCTGCCGGCAGCGAAAATAACCTGGTGCCTCCCATTATCGATGCGGTTAAGGCCTACGCAACGATGGGAGAGATCTGTGGCGTACTGCGTGAGGTTTTTGGAAAGTATCAGGAACCGAATGTTTTATAGATGGGAAAAGCATTTACCTGAACCTTGCATGAAAAATGATGAAGAAAAATTTGATCGTTAATCGCATAAATGTTCGGGGAATAATCAATCGCCTCAAATAATATCCAATATTCAGGAATGCAATATGGCAAAAAAAACTAGGAAAATCAGAGTACTAATTGGTAAACCGGGTCTGTGCGGGCATGATCGCGGTGCGCTGATTCTGGCGATGGCCCTCCGAGATGCAGGCATGGAGGTGATTTACTCTGGAAGACACAATTCACCCGAACAACTGGTGCAGGCCGCTATTCAGGAGGATGTACATATACTGGGGGTCAGTATCCTTTCGGGCGCCCATATGAATCTATGTCAACGAATTGCAGCCCTGCTCCAGGAAAAAAAGGCGGACGGCATCTGTTTTGTATTGGGCGGTTTTATTGCGGATGAAGACGTTCCTGCACTCAAGGATATGGGCGTTAGGGAGGTCTTTGGCGTTGGCAGCTCAATAGAGTCTATCATTGAATATATTCGCCGGACAGCTGACGAAAGCAACCGTTAGCGAGGAGGAGTCCGATGCAAAAGACCATAGCGGAAAAGATAAGCGAATTTTGCTTTTCATTGGATTATGATGCAATTCCCGCGAATGTACTGGAAAAGGCAAAGGACCTTATTTTGGACACAGTGGGTATTTGTCTGAGGTCTTCAAAAATTGACTTCGGGGGGATAATTCTTAATCTGGCGCAAAGCTGGGGCGGGGCTTCCGAGAGCAGCCTGGTAGGGTCCAACGTCAAAGTTTGCATGCACCATGCTGCCTTTGCCAATGGCGTTCTGGGCCACGGGCTCGATTATGATGACACCCACACGGAATCAGTGGTTCATCCGAGTAGCTGCCTGGTCCCCGTCGCCCTGTCCGTGGGTGAAAAAACAGGCCGCTCAGGAGAAGACGTTCTGGCCGCATTGATAGCCGGTTTGGAAGTAATGATCAGAATCGGGATGCCGGCATTGAACCGGTTTCACATGCGCGGATTTCATACCACCTCGATTTGCGGTACCTTTGCTTCCGCTGTGGTTGCAGGCAAATTGATGGATCTCAGCCAGACGGAAATGAACAATGCGCTGGGGATTTCCGGGAGTTTCACCTCCGGTCTTTTGGAATGCCTTTCCTTCGGTTCCTGGGCAAAACAGCTGCATGCCGGTTGGGCCGGGATGGGCGGCATTGTGTCCGCGCAGTTGGCGCAGCGGTCTTATACCGGTCCCGCCAGCATCTTTGAGGGGAGACTGGGGCTCTACAATTCTTTCCTGCGATCGGAACAACTGGACTTAAATCTTATTTTCAACGGTATCGGCGAGGAGTGGGAGGTCTTGAATATTCGCCCCAAACTCTATCCGTGCTGCCATTACCTCCAAGCTTTCCTGGATTGTGCTGCTTTTCTGAGAAAGAAGCATGGATTCGATACCCGCAAGATTCAAAAAATCATTTGCCGGGTATCAGAGGGGGCGGCCAATATCATTTGCACCCCCTGGGACAAGAAGCTCGCTCCAACCTCGGCATACGATTTGAAGTTCAGTCTGCCCTATGCGGTGTCCATCATGTTCATCAAGGGCAAGGCGGGCTTTTCCGAGTTTTCCACAATTCCTTCCCAGGACGCGGAAGTCAGCGGCCTGATGGACAAGGTGACTTATGAAATTGAACCCGCCTTCAAGGTCAAGGACATGCCTGGTGCCATTCGGGTCCTGTTGAGTGATGGAACATCCCTTGAGCATTGCATCGATCAGGTTAGAGGGGATGCCGGCCATCCTATCAGCCGCGAGGAGCTTCTGGAGAAATTTTATGACAATTGCCTTCCGGTTTTGGGTAAAGAAATGACTGGAAAAATTGCGGATCAGGTTTTTAATTTCGAGCAGCAGGGTGACATCAGGGGGTTCATGGGACAATTAGCCGGAATGATCAGTGAACGATGAACACGATATGTCTGAACCACTCGGATGGCAGCCGGAATCGCTGGATCATTCTGTCCATGCTGTTTTCCACCCATGTCTTGACATCGATCGGTCTGTTCAGCATTTCACCGCTGCTTCCTTTAATTAAAAAGGGATATGGGCTGAACCATACCGAGGTGGGGTTTTTATCGGGCTCCTTTTATTTAGGGGTTGCCTTAACTTCCGTAATTGCCGGGTGGACCGTAGATTTGTTCGGGGTTCGCAGGATGATCCTTTTGGGGACGCTGCTTTTGGGCGGCGCCCTGATTGCAGCAGCCTGGATACCATGGTATGCGGCAATGATGTTTTTATTTGTCATCGCCGGGATTGGATACAGTGTGGTGACCCCGTCCAGCAACAAAGCCGTGATGCTATGGTTTAGAGACCATATCCGGGCTACGGCCATGGGATTTAAACAGACAGGCATCAATGGCGGGGGATTTTTGGCCGGAATCATCATCCCCCCCGTGGCGCTGGCGTTCAGCTGGCAATGGGCGTTATCAACCGCAGGCCTTATGGTAATGGGGGCGATCTTTTTTATTTTTTACATTTTCAAGAAAGAACCTGCCGGCCAGCGCTTATTATCGGTTCAGCCATGGCTTGTAAAATTAAAACGGGTCATTTCAGACCGAAATGTACTGCTACTTTCTATGGAGGGTTTCCTCAGGGTCGGGGCCCAGATGGCATTCTTTACCTATCTGGTTCTGTCCCTGCAAAAAGTTTTCGGCTTGAACCTGTTGATTTCCAGCTTTCTATTTGCCAGTGCGCAAGTTGCAGGGGCGGCCGGGAGGATCGTCTGGGGGTTGTTGAGCGATCGGGTTTTTAAGGGAAGGCGCAAGCTTGTCTATGTGTTGATCGGCCTCATCGCCATGGCCGGATTTTTTCTGCTCGGGAGTTTGGGATCGCACACGCCCTTCTGGATCATTTTTCTGGTTACCGTATGTTTGGGCTTTACGGCCGCAGGCCATCAGGGGGTCAGCCTGACCTTAATGGCGGAGTCTGTAGGAACAGAGCTAACCGGAACAGCTACAGGGTTTGGGCAGTCTTTATGCTTTTGGGGAGCGGTACTGGCATCTCCCGGTTTCGGCTTTATGGTTGACAGTTATGGCTCCTTTACATATGCTTGGCATGCTTTGGCTCTACTGTCCTTCCTGTGTTGTGTAATTCTCTTTTTCGTTAACGAAAGGCCCATAAGCAGAACTTCTCCTTAGAGATCCGTCTCTGGATAAATGATTCGTGCAGGCCTGCATAAAAGGTTTGAACGGTTTTTGTTTTTGACG
>JAZDGZ010000248.1:0-2201 GCA_043806375.1 Pseudomonadota bacterium
TCACCCTCCATCTCCCCGGGGATCCCGCAGGAGAGAAAATATTCGAAGTTGGGTCTCATCACTTGGGTGAAGCCCAGGTATCTCTTTCCCCCGCCGCATCCCACGGAGTCGGCCTCAAAGCAGAGAGAGCGGCCCTTGCGGACCTTGCCGAGCACACCGATGACGCACTGGTGCGCGGCGGTGGGCGCCTTCACCAGTTCACCGCGGCCCTCCTCATTCGTATAGTAGAAGGTCATCGGCAGTTCCGCGCCGTTAAAGTATTTTCTCCACCGTTCCGTGAACCTTTCTTTGAATTTCAAATCCATAGCATTCCCTCCCTTTGCTGTTTCTGTCCTCCTGATCGGGGCACTTCAGTTGGGTTTGTCGGATTTGCGCTCGATTTTTCCGTCTTCCATTTCATAGATCGTGTCAAAAACATCAAGCGCACGCTGATCATGGGTGACAACAATGACCGCTCCGTCTTGCTCATGGGCCACCTTGCCTTTATTATCCTCATGTCCGGATGCTTGGTGCAAACCTCAAATGTCGGTCTATGACGACATCCTATTTCATACCCTGCTCCTTGTGTTTCCCGGCGATCGTTTCGGCCAGATTGTCGAGGGCCTTGAAATCAGCCTCTGAGGGCAGGCCTTTTGAAAGCACCGGTCCTGTCAGATGGGGGGGCAATGGTCACCAGGACACGCATATCCTTCGTTGCCCGAATGCCATGGGGTTCGCTGATATCGCAAACCAGGACGTCTCCGGATTGGGCCGGAAGGGTCGCCCCATCTTTCCCCAGGAATTCCCCCTCCCCTTCGATGACGGCGATGCTGACCTGGCCCTCTATGTCGTGGGAATGAATGGGCAGGTGCTGGCCCGCCTTGAAATTGAAATTGAGGATTTTAAAATAAGGGGAATCGTGCACCAGAAGCCTTTTCATGGTCAGGTCGCTGAAATCATTTTCTTTGTAAAGATTGACCTTTTTCATCCTCGGTTCCTCCTGAAACTGGTGTTTTGGTTGACGTGATTAATAATTCACATTATGGGTGAAAAATTACGTTTGCTTGAGGGCTTCGCTCAAAACCTTCCAGGCCTTCTCCGCATGTCTTGTCACATCGAATTTTTATTCGCTTAAGCGCCAGAGAATGGCCACAGGCTGACTGATACCCAAAAACATGATCGAAACCATTTCCCAAAAACATCGCTACGGATTTGACCCTTGTGTTGACCCTCTCGGACGATCCTTGCCGTATTTCCTCCGCAGAAGTCATCGGAAAAACCAGTCTGAGGACTGCTTCGTTTTCACGGAGAGCCGAACATGCCCCATCGGCGAGAACTTCAGCAGGTTCATAATCGCTGTCCCCCTCGCCCTCGTCAACCCCTTTTTCCGGGCAATTTCAATCAGTGACTTCTCCTCACCGCCGTCCAGCACCTTCTACCACTGGATGGCCTTGTGTATGATCTCGTATTGGGATATATTTCAGTATAGATCAAGCAGTTGAAATGCGGGGAATCGAGACATCATTTCCTATTGATCCAGGGTTGTCATGGAATTTCGGGCAAGATTGTTCGAAACGGCGGTTATTTCATGAAACCAGTTCTTCCGGCGGTCTTGGTCGGAATTGTTTTTTTTATAGGATGCACTCATTTTCCGTTGCCGAATCTGCCCGAGGATTGGGCGCACAGGCAGACAGAAATGAAAGTCTTTCCTTTCAGCAGGCAGCGATGGCAGGTCCTGACCTGATTCTGGAGAGGATCAGATTTTTGGATCGATTTTTGTGAACAGATTGGGTAAGATGGCTTTTTGTCTCGGGAGATGGCAAAACGCCGTCTCAGGGCGGCCCTTCTAGATTTTTCGATTCAGGAATAGGTGTGGCAATCTATGAACAAAGAGAAGCTCATTGAGATCATCCAAGGCCTTCTGGACACGGATATGGATCTGGGTTTTCTGCTGAAGCTCAGACAACGTGAACTCGAGCTGCTGGTGGCATGTGTCAGGGGGCGAGTGGACTTGATCGGCAGGTGATTTGTGGATTCATCGTCAGCCTAAGGGGAGGCCGCAAGGGCCTCTCTTGAGTCTTAGGAGAGAAAGGCCCCAAGAACATGAAAAGACTTCAGTTCAGCTTGGTATTGGTCTGTGGGCTCTGCATGCCGGCTCAAGTGAGTTGGGCAACCCAGGCCTATGTGACGGATTCCTATAAGATCACGCTTCGCACAGGTCC